>RGVT01000100.1 GCA_010027105.1 Planctomycetia bacterium | reverse complement strand
GGGTGCTCGCCGAGCGGATCACGGCCGGCGTCGCCGCCCAGGAGGCCCTCGCCGCGATCGGCCAGGAGGTGCTCGCCACGTCGAAGCTGCCGCTGGCGATCGACTACCTCGTGGGGGAGCTGAAGCTCGTCGGCACGCTCTCAACGGCGATGTCGCGGCTGCCCCACTACTTCTCGGCGTTCCAGACGTTCATCATGCGGGAGGCCGAGGAGGAGGGGGGGCGGTTCGACATGCGCACGGCGCTGGCGGTGCTCGAGCGCGAGGCGGCCTACCGCGCCGAGCAGCCGACGCCGCAGGGGCTGTTCTTCTACCGCTTCGAGTGCCTGTCGCGGAACCGGCTCGACTACGCCGTCGGCCTGACGGCGGTCGCCGACGACGGGATGTTCGACGGCGAGTGGCGGGCCTGGATCGCCACGGTGGGCCGGCAGGTGGGGCTCGTCGACCTGGCCGATCTCGTGGCGGTGCGGAGCCCCGAGTATTGGCGGATCGAGAGGCGCGACGCCCTCGCGGCCGGCCGCGCCGACACCGGGCCCGACCGCGCGATCCTGTTCGGCGAGAAGGAGGGACGGATCGCGCGGGCCAACCGCGGCAAGGATCCGCTCTTCTTCTTCGCGGCCTTGCAGCGGCAGCTCGGCTACCCCGTCGTGCCGCGGCCGCAGCCGGCGAGGCCGGCCGCGGAGAGCCCCGCGCTTTTGGCCCGGCGGCTGGAGCGGCTGGAGATGCGCGTGAAACTCCTCGAGGAGGAGGCGCAGGGCGGGATCGACCTGTCGCGGTTCGACCCCAAGAAGTTTCCCCAGGCGCCGGGGGAGTGATGGACCGACTCCGGCGCGACGCCGAGGCGATCTGGTCTGCCGCGATCGGCGCGGTCGCCCCCGAGCGGCTCGTGGCCGGCCACGCCGCGGCCCTGCGGGAGGCGGTGGCGGCCGCGGAGCGGATCGTGGTCGTGGGGGGCGGCAAGGCCGCCGCGGGCCTGGCGGCCGGCGTCGAGGCGGCGCTCGGCCCAAACGTGCTCGCCGCCCACGACGTCACCGGCCTCGTGAGCGTGCCGAAGGGCTGCGGCCGCGGGCTCGGCCGCATCGAGGTGCGCGAAACGCGGCCGGCCGGCGTGAACCTGCCCACGCCCGCAGTCGTGGCCGCCACCCAGGAGATGCTCGCGCTCGTCGGCGGGCTCGGGCCCCGCGACCTCGTGCTCGCGGTGGTCACCGGCGGCGGCTCGGCGCTCATCGCCGCGCCGCGGCCCGGCGTGTCGCTCGAGGAGAAGATCGCCACCACGAGGCGGCTCTCGGAGGCTGGCGCCGACATCGCCACGCTCAACGCGGCGCGGCGGGAGCTGAGCCTCGTGAAGGGGGGCGGCCTCGCACGGGCCTGCGGGGCCGGCCGGCTCGTGGCGCTCGTGCTCTCAGACGTGATCTCGAGCGACCTGGCGGTGATCGCCTCGGGTCCGTGCCACGACGCCTCGGCCGAGAGGGGCGCGTGGACGACGCCGCGCGGCTGCCGCGTCGCGCACCTGGTCGTGGGCGACAACGCCACGGCGGTGGAGGCCGCGGCGGGCGCCGCGTGGAGCCTCGGCTACGAGGTGGCCATCGACGCGGCCGTCGACGGCGAGCCGGTCGACGACGTGGGCCGCCGGCTCGTGGAGCGCGGGCTCGAGCGGCTCGACGCGGCGGCCCGCGACGGCCGCCCGCGGGCGGTGATCGCCGGCGGCGAGGCGGTCGTGCGCGTGCCGGCCGACCACGGCACCGGCGGCCGCAACCAGCAGACGGCCCTGGCGGCGCTCGCCGCGGCGCGGTCGGGCACCGGCGGCTGGCCCGCGGGGCTCCTCGTGGCGAGCGTCGGCACCGACGGCGAGGACGGCCCCACCGACGCGGCCGGCGGCGTGATCGACGCGGGCGTGGCGGGGTCGATCGACGGCGCCGCGCTCACGGTGGCGCTCGCCCGCTGTGACGCGTATCCCCCGCTCGCGAAAACCGGCGGCCTGATCCGCACCGGCCCCACGGGCACGAACGTGGCCGACGTGAGGCTCGTCCTGGCGCGTCCCTCGTAGGGACGGGGCTCCAGCCCAGCCGTGTCCTTCGACAGTCCTGGAGGCCCGTCGTTACACGTCGCAGAGGGCGACGGCCTGCCGGAGGCCGGCGAGCGGGTCGCGGGTGGGGATGAACTCGTGCCCCACGTAGCCCTCGTAGCCCAGCGTCACGAGCGTGTGCATCGTGGCCGGGAACGAGATCTCCTGGTTCTCGTCGAGCTCGCCGCGGCCGGGATTGCCGGCGGTGTGGATGTGGCCGATCACGTCCTTGCACTGCTCGAGGCGGCGGATCAGGTCGCCGTTCATGATCTGCACGTGATACAGGTCGAAGAGCAGCTTCACGCGCGGCGAGCCGACGCGCCGCACGATGTTCGCCACGTAGTCGACGTCGTCGCCCTGGTAGCCGGGGTGGCCCTTCATGGGGTGCGAGTCGTCGCGGGTGTTCAGGTGCTCGACGCAGATGTTCACCCCCTTCTTCTCGGCGTGCGCCGCGACCTGCCTGAGGCCCTTCACGCAGTTGTCGGCGCCCTCCTCGAGCGAGATCTCGCCGCTCTTCGGATCCTCGGCGTCGCGCCACTTGTAGCCGGTGAAGCCGATCACGGCCGGGATCTTGTTGTCGGCGCAGAGGTCGATCGTCTTCGTGGTCCGCGAGATCACCTCCTCGTGATACCGCGGATTGTTGAAGCCCTTCATGAACGGGGCGCCGGGCATGCCGTTCATGGCGATCGCGCTCGTGATCCCGTGCTTCGCCATCACGGGCCAGGTGTCGGGGTCGGAGAGTTCGACCGACTTCACGCCCAGCCCCTTGGCGACCTGGCACATCTTCTCCATGTCCCACTTCTCGCCGGCGACGTTGAAGCACCAGAAGACGATCGAGTGGTTGATGTTTCCCTTGAGCGGCACGGGGGAGGCTCCTGGAGCGGGGCGGGCGCCGCCGGCGGCGGCCGCGACGAGTGCGGCCGACTGAAGCGCACGGCGACGGCTGATTTCGTCCGGCATGGCGGTACACTACCATCCTCGCGGACGCCCGGAAAGTTGCCGGGCCGCGGCCCCTCCCGCACCGGGGAGCCCATGCCCTCGCTCAAACGCATCCTCGTCACCGGCGGCGCCGGGTTTCTCGGCAGCCATCTCTGCGAGCGGCTCGTCGACGCGGGGCACGACGTGATCTGCGCCGACAACTTCTTCACGAGCCAGAAGACGAACGTCGCCCACCTCCTCGGCCGCGGCAACTTCGAGCTCCTGCGGCACGACGTGATCCATCCGCTCTGGCTGGAGGTCGACGAGATCTACAACCTCGCCTGCCCCGCGGCCCCCGGCCACTACCAATACAACCCCATCAAGACGATGAAGACGAGCGTGATGGGCGCGATCAACGTGCTCGGCATGGCGAAGCGCTGCCGGGCGAAGGTGCTGCAGGCCTCCACGAGCGAGGTCTACGGCGACCCGGAGGTGCACCCGCAGCCCGAGAGCTACCGCGGCGCCGTGAACCCGATCGGGCCGCGGGCCTGCTACGACGAGGGGAAGCGGGCCGCCGAGACGCTGTTCATGGACTACCACCGCTCGAACGGCGTCAACATCCGCATCGTGCGGATCTTCAACACCTACGGCCCCAGGATGCACCCCTTCGACGGCCGGGTGGTTTCGAACTTCATCCGCCAGGCGCTCGCCGGCGAGCCGATCACGATCTTCGGCTCCGGCGCCCAGACCCGCAGCTTCTGCTACCGCGACGACCTCGTCGAGGGGATCATCCGGATGATGGACGGCCCCGACGAGTTCGTGGGCCCGGTCAACCTCGGCAATCCGGGGGAGTTCACGATCCGCCAGCTCGCCGACCTCACGCTCGAGCTCACCGGTTCGACGTCGCGGCTCGTGGAGAAGCCGCTGCCCGTCGACGACCCGGAGCGGCGCCGGCCCGACATCGCGCTCGCGAAGACGCACCTCGGCTGGGAGCCGAAGGTGCCGCTGCGGGAGGGGCTCACGAAGACGATCGAGTGGTTCCGCTCGGTCAAGATCGGCGACTACCGGGCGCCGACGCCGAACTACTAGCTATACGGCAAGGCTCGGCATCCTGCCGACCTTGCCTTGGGCGACCTCCGTCGCCTGGTGCCGACCCGGCCCTCCGGGCCTGGGGCAAGAACTGGTTCGCGGCCACGACCGCGCCGATGCCCAGCGCGATGCCGATCAGGTCGTAGACCCAGTCGAGCGGGTCGGCGGCGCGCCTGAACAGCGGTTGGGTCGCTTCGTCGAGCACGGCGAAGAGGGCGAGCCCCGCCCCCAGGAGCGGTGTCAGCCGCCCCACCAGGCGGCCGCGGGCCCGGAGCACGAGCGCGGCGAGGAAGCCGAGCACGCCGTAGGCGATGAAGTGGAGCAGTTTGTCGGAGGGGAGTTTCTGGCCGACGAGCTCCTCAGGCTTCGGGTAGTGCGTCATGAACACGAGCACGGCGGTGTAGGCGGCCGTCAGGGCCGTGACGATCCGCCGCGGCCAGGTGCCGAAAGGCTCATGAAACACCGGGGTTTTTGGGCTTCGTGCGTCCGCGGCCATCGGCTATCCTCCCGCCCCACCAGACTCCCGGAGGCCCCGCAATCCATGGACCGCAAGGAACTCTCCGCCGTCGTGCTCGAACTGCTCGAGAAGGAGACCGGCGAATCCTACCCGACGCTCGAGGAATCGACGAACCTCCGCGAGGGGCTGAACCTCGATTCGCTCGACATGGCCGGTCTCGTGCTCCACATCGAGAGCCGCTTCGGCATCCAGATCGAGACGGAACTGCTCGAGGGGATCGCCACCGTGGGCGACCTGCTCACGGTGCTCGAGGGCAAGATCGCCGCCAAGGCGTCGAAGCAGGCCGCCTGAAGGGGCGGCGGGGGCCCGATGCACACGCTGCCATTCGAGCGGTCCACCGGGCCCGTCTGCGTGCTCGAGCGGCACGCGCTGGTGGAGGTGCCGCTCTCCGAGATCGGGCCGCTCCGCGACGCGGCCGTGCCGGAGGGCGCCCCCGCGCTGCCGGCCCGGTTCCTCAGGCACTGCGACGAGCAGACCGTCGTCGGCGTGCGGGCCGTGCTCGAGGCGATCGCCGGCGACCCGCAGCCGGTCGAGGCGTTCGCCCGCTACGGCGTGATCGCCGCGCCGCGGTGCGCCGGCCGGATCGCCGCCGCAGAGACGCTCGCCGCGGCGGCCCAGGCGGGCTCCGTCGCCGTCTCGCCCCACGTCGTGCCCCAGTGCTCGCTCCACGCGGCGGCCAGCGCCGTGAGCGTGGCGTTGGGGATGCACGGACCGAACCTGGGCTCGAGCGGCGGCCCCGAGGCGCTCTCCGAGGGGCTCTGCACCGCGCTGTCGCTCGTGCACGCCTCCGGCTGCGCGGGGCTGTGGCTCGTGCTCAGCGAATGGGACGAGGAGCCGGCGCTCGATCCGGCCGGCAGGCCGCTCGACGACCCGCTCTGCCGGGCCGTGGCCCTGGCGCTCGGGTCCCGGGCCGCGGCCCCTCCCGACGCCGTCACGTTCACACTCCGGGCCGGCGACCGCGCCGTCGAGCACCGCCCCGCCCCGCCCGGAGCGCCGTCGGCGCTGGCGGCGTTCTCGGCGGCGCTGGGCATGTGCGCCGCGGGGGGCGCGATCGCCGCGTGGTCGCACGTCTGCCCGTGGGGCGCCGAGATCCGCGTGGCCGCGCCGGCAGTCGGCGTGCGGACTCCGCCGACGGGCCTCGCGAGCCGGGAGGCAGCCTGATGGTCGCGCACCACGAAGCGTCGCGGGCCGCGGCGATCACGGGCGTGGGCGTCGTGTCGCCGCTGGGGGCGTCGTTCGCCGCGGTGGCCGACGAGCTGCTCGCGGGCCGCTCGGGCGTGCGCGAGATCGCGGCGGCGGCAGGTGCCCGCGCGGGGCGGCAGTTCGCGGCGCCCGTCGTGGAAGTCCCGGTGCCGGCCTGGCCCGGCTGCGCCGATTTCGCCGAGCTCGGCCGGCTCGAGCAGCTCTGCCTCGCCCCCTCCGCGGCGGCCCTCGTCGACGCCGGCCCCGCCGCCGTGTCCGCCGGCACGCGGCTGGGCATCGTGCTCGGGATCGGCGCCGAGCACCTGAAGGCGTGGGAGCTCGATTTTCTGGCGGGCGGCAGGCGGGTGTTCGAGCCACGCCGCGACGACACGCTCGTGCACCGCCTTGCCCGCCGGCTCGGCATCGCCGGCCCGGCCGTGACGGTGGCGGCGGCGTGCGCGTCGAGCGGCTACGCGCTGGCCCTCGGCCGCGCGTGGCTCGAGGCGGGCCAGGTCGACGCCTGCCTGGTCGGCGGCTGCGACATCCTCAGCCCCACCGCGATCGCCGCGTTCCACAACCTGCGGGCGCTGTCGCGGCGCTGCGACGATCCCGCCAGGGCGTCGCGGCCCTTCGACCGCGACCGCGACGGCTTCGTGATGGGGGAAGGCGGGGCGTTTTTCCTGCTCGAGCACCGCGCGGCCGCGGCCCGCCGCGGGGCGCGGGTGTATGGCGAGCTCGTCGGGGTGGGCATGTCGAGCGACGCCCACCACATGGTCGCCCCCTGCGGCGATCCGCGGGAGGCGGCGCGGGCGATCTCGACGGCCCTCGCCGACGCGGGGATCGAGCCGGCCGGTGTCGACTACGTCAACGCCCACGCCGCGGGCACGCCCGTGGGCGACGCCGCCGAGGCCGGCGCGATCCGCCTGGCGTTCGGCGCCGCGGCCGACGCGATCCCCGTCAGCTCCACGAAGAGCATGTCGGGGCACCTCGTGAGCGGCGCGGCGGCGTTCGAGGCGGTGGCCTGCCTGGCGGCGATTCATCGAAACACCGTGCCCCCCACCATCAATCTCGACGCCGTCGATCCCGCCTGTGCGCTCGACCACGTGCCGCACGTCGCCCGGCGGCGGCGCGTGGACGTGGCCGTGAGCAACTCGTTCGGCTTCGGCGGGGCCAACCTGTGCCTCGTGATCCGCCGGGCCGCCTGAGATCCGTTTTCACAATCCGAGGAGAAGTGTTCCATGACACGTGCATCCGCCCCGCTGGCCACCACCCAGATCGACTCCCTGCTCGAGCGGCTCGTGGCCCGCTGGCACGAGGTGGAGCCGGCCCACGCGGAGGCGGGGCTCGCCGGCAGGATCTGCGACCTGCACCGGTTCAACTTCCTGCTCTGGCACGAGGAAGACATCGCCCGCTCGCCCGAGGTGACCGACGCCAGGATCGCGGAGGTGAAGCGGGCGATCGACCGTTACAACCAGGCCCGCAACGACGCGATCGAGAAGGTGGACGATTTCCTGATCGAAGAGCTCGCCCGGCTCGGCGTCGAGGCCGCCGCGGCCGCCCCCGCCGCCACGGAGACACCCGGCGCCGCGATCGACAGGCTTTCGATCCTGGAATTGCGCCGCTACCACATGCTCGAGCAGGTGGAGCGGGCCGACGCCGCGCCGGAGCACCGCGAGAAGGCGGCCAACCGGATGGTCGTGCTCGACACGCAGCGGCAGCACCTGATCGGGGCGATCGACCGGCTGCTCGGCGAGATCTTCGCGGGAGAGCGCCCGCTGCGGGTGTTCCGCCAGATGAAGATGTACAACGACCCGACGATGAATCCGTATCTCTACAGGGCCAAGGCGGCGGCCTAGGCCCGGCTCCGCGGGGAAGCCCGAGCCGCCGTCGCCGCGAGTGGTACACTCTTCGTCGGTTTCGCCCCCGTAGCTCAGTGGATAGAGCGACGGTTTCCTAAACCGTAGGTCGCAGGTTCGATCCCTGCCGGGGGCACTCGGAACGTGGGCGATTCCCCGGCGACCGTCAGCGGGTCTAGCCCCGCCCGAGCGCAAGGCTCGCGAGGGCCACGGCCGGCATCACCCAGATCGTGGCCAGCCGCCAGCGTCGGGGAATGTTCGCGATCGATGCCAGCCACACGAGGCCGATCGCCACGGTGACGTCGAGCACCCACTGAAACGGTATCGCCCCGGTGACGCCGTGGATCCAGTCGACGAGGGGGGCGACGGCCATCCGCACGCGGTCGTCGGCCGGCACGCCGATGAAGCAGGCCCCGAACACCCGCAGGCCGAAGGCCGCGAACGGAATCAGCCCCGCGACGAGCTCCACGCGGCGTGAGAGCTTCGGCAGCGGCGCCGCCCAGATGGCGGTCCAGAGTGTGGTGAAGAAGACGAGGCGGAGCGTTTCCATGCGAGACGAGTGTAGCCCTCGACGCAGTGCGCCCGCTGCGACGGCGGGCGCAACTTGCGGTTGCGCAATGGCATCCCCCTCGCTGTGGTAGGCTGCCCGCCATGCCCGGCCCGCGTCTCAACGCCGCCTTCTACGCCGACTCGGTCGACGCGTTCCTCCGCGCGTCCGACGACGAGGTCTACGCGCCGCTCGCGAATCCGCATGGCTACAC
>RGVT01000099.1 GCA_010027105.1 Planctomycetia bacterium | reverse complement strand
CGCCCGGCCCGCGCCCTGCCGGCCGTCGCCGCGTCGCTGTGCGCGGCGGCCGCGTGGCTCGCTCCGGCCGCCGAGCCCGTCGACGCGGCCCGCACCGCCCCGCAGCCCCTCACGCGGTTCCTCGCCGAGGTGTTCCCCGAGGGCCTCGATCCCGAGCGGTCGCGCGAGCCGCACTCCATCCGCGAGCCGGGCCCCGACACCGCCAACTACCCGAACAGCCCCGACACGCTCCCGCGGGGCGCCGTCTACGTGGAGACGAGCCCGGTCTTCTTTTCCGGGCCGATCTCCACGCTCCAGCCGCAGACCTACAACGCGGAGTTCCTCTACCGCATGGGCCTCACCGACCGCGTCGAGTTCCGCCTCTTCTCCAACGGCTACACCTGGCAGGCCGCCGGCCTCGGCATGCCGCAGACCACCGGCTTCTCGCCGCTGGTGTTCGACACGAAGATCCACTTCTGGGAGGAGAACCGCGACTACTGGCTCCCGGCCGTCGGCTTCGAGGCCTACGTGCAGACTCCCTGGGGCTCTCCCGCCTTCAACGCGGGCACGCAGCCCTCCCTCACCATGCTGTTTCGCAGCACGCTCTTCTGGGGCCTGGAGGCCGAATACAACGTCGGCGTCGCGGCCGACTCCACGCGGAACGGCTTCGTGCCGATCGACGTCATCCAGTGGGCGATCACGAAGTCGATCACCGACGACTTCGATCTCTTCGTGCACGGCTTCCAGAACCAGTCGGCACTGCCGCGGGTGGCGTTCCAGACGGTCGTGGGCGGCGGCTTCGTGTGTTTTCCGAACGATCGCGTCTCGTTCTACGGCAACTGGGGCGCCGGCACCGACAAGAGCGGGCCGGCCTCCACGTTCCAGCTCGGCGTCGCCGGCTCCTACTGACGGCCCGCGCCCGCGGCGTCGATCAGCTCGTGCAGGCGGGAAGACGCGGTGCGGCCCAGGGGGAGCGGATCCGTCCCGCCGTCGAAAAACAGCAGCGTCTGGTCGCGCGACACCCGCTGCGTGCGCACGACCAGGCCCACCTGCACCACGAGCGAACGGTCGAGCCGGTGGAACGGCGGCTCGGGCAGGATCGAAATCCACTCGCCGAGGGGCCGGCTCACGATCAGCGGCTCCCTGCCGCGGAGCTGGATCCGCGAATGGTTTTCCCGGGCCGCCACCCAGAGGATGTCTTCGAGCCCCACGCGCTCCTGCGTCCGCCCCCGGTCGGAGCTGATCACGATCCTGCCGCCGGCCGCGGCCGCGGCCTCGGCCCGCGCACCGGCCGCCTCGCCCACGTCCGCCGCGCCGGCCGGGTTCGCCGCGGGCGCGACCGCGGCCCGGAGTCGGCCGAGGGCGGTGTCGAGCCGCTCGCGCGAGAACGGCTTGAGCAGGAAGTCGACCGCCCCGTGGTCGAACGCCGCCACCGCGAACGCCTCGTTGGCCGTCACGAAGATCACGCGCGTCGGCGGGGCCACGCTCGGCAGGAGGTCGACCCCCAGTCTTCCCGGCATGGTGACGTCGAGGAAGATCACGTCGGGCACCCGCACCCGGATGAACAGCTCCGCCTCGGTCACGTCCCGCGCAGTGCCGATCACCTCGACGTCGACGGTCTCGGCGAGCATCTCGGTGAGCCGCGCGATGGCGCTCGGCTCATCGTCCACGAGGAGGGCCGTGATCACGTCGCCACCTCCTCCAGAGGCCGGGCCGCGTGCGGGAGGCCCGCGGGCAGCCGCACCGTCACCCGCACCCAGCCGTCCCGCTCGGCTGCGGCCACGGTCGCCGCCCCGCCGAACATCATCCCGAGCCGCTTGCGGAGCGACCGCATCCCGATGCCCCCCTCGCCGGCCTGCGGCGCCACCCAGCGGCCCGTGTTGGCCACCTCCACCTCGAGCGTTCCCCGGGCCACCCGGGCGGCCACCGCCACCTGCAGCGGCATGTCACTCGTCCGCGCGCCGTATTTGAACGCGTTCTCGAGCAGGGGCTGCACCAGCATCGGCGGGGCGGGCACGTCGCGGGCCTCGCGCTGGCAGTCGATCGTGCAGACGAGGTTTTCGCCGAACCGCAGCTCCTGAACCGTCAGGTATTTCCCGAGGGCGTCGAGTTCGCGGCCCAGCGGCTCGAGCAACGCCGTCTCGCGCAGGCAGAACCGCAGATACTCGGCCAGCGACTGGGTCACCGTCTCCACCGCCTCGGGATCCCGCTTGCAGGCGAGCACGGCGTTGAGCGCGTTGAAGAGGAAGTGGGGGTCCATCTGCGCCTGGAGCTGCTTGAGCTCGTTGCGGTCGGCCTCGGCCTGCGCCTTCGCGGCCTCGATCGCGATGGCCCGCTGGTCCTCGATGAGCCGGAGGGTGAGGTACGAGAGCGCCCAGCCGAGCAGGGCGGTGAGCCGCACCAGCAGCATCGCCACGGTCCAGCTGCGTGTCGGCACGTGGTCGGCGAACCCGGCCGCCGCGAACAGCCGGTCTTCGAGCAGGGTCTGCGCCACCGCGACGCTGATCACGCCGCCGATCACGAGGCCCAGCGGCGAGAGGCCGAGCCGGCGGACGAGCCGGTCGCGGCCCGCCAGCCACGCCAGCGCGGCCGTGGCCAGGCAGGCGCTCACCACGTGGATCGCGATCGACCGCTCCGGCCGGTCGAGCGCCGGCTTGAAGATGCGCACGAGCAGGCTGCTCGACGTCCAGACGAGCAGCCAGTAGCCGAGGTGCCCCGCGGCGAGCAACAGGCCACGCCCCCAGGCGGCGAACGCGCTGCCGTCTCGGGCAAGCGGCGCTACGGCTTCCCGGTGGGGCGGGTCGGGCGCGGCATTCGACATCGCGTCTGGCATCGTGCGGCGTGCGGTGGAGTCGGCTCGTGCAGCGGTCGTCCTTTATACTCGGACCCGCGGTCGGCGTTCCGTCGCCTGCCCCCCACGCCGCCCGACCCGCGTGGGCCTGCGTCACCCCTGTTCCGCGGGCGGCGCGGCGAGGAGTTCGGCCAGTGCGTTGGAGGCGGCCCGCTGCTCCGCCTCCTTCTTGTTGCGGCCCCAGGCGGGGGCGTAGGCCCGCGGGCCGATATGGGCCGCCACATGGAAGCTCTTGCTGTGGTCGGGGCCGGCCTCGTCGATCACCTCGTAGGTCGGGGTGACGCCGTAGTCGCGCTGGGCGAGCTGCTGGAGGATCGACTTGTGGTTCGAGCCCTGCTCGCCGGCCGCCACGGCGCCGATCTCCGGCTCGAGGAGCCGTTCCACGAGCCGGCGCACCGGCTCGAGGCCGCCGTCGAGGTAGATCGCCGCCACCACCGACTCGAAGAGGTCGGAGAGCACCGACGAGGGCATCGCCCGGCTCACCGTCAGCCCCTTGCCCACGATCAGGAAGTCGATGAGGCCGAGCTGCTCGCTGATCCGCCCGCACGTCTCGCGGCTCACCACCACCGACTTGATCCTGGTGAGATCACCCTCGAGCGAGTCGGGAAAGAGCCTGTAGAGCGTCTCGCAGACGATGAACCCGAGGATCGAATCGCCGAGAAACTCGAGCCGCTCGTTCGAGGCCAGGCGGTGCTGGGCGCCGGAGGCGTGGGTCAGGGCCGCCAAGAGCAGGGCCTGGTCCTGGAACTCGTAGCCGATCCGCCGCTGGCACTCCGCCACGTCGATGGCGGGTTCGGGCAGGTCGCGTTGCTCTCGCTTCGCCATGAAAATCCGTGTCTTCCCCGCTGAAAAATAGGGCGGCCCCCGGGGGAGTGTCAAACCGCGGCCCTCCGCCCCGGTGGCGGTTTTTCCGGGGGTGCGAACCCTCGCCGGGCCCGCCGCGTAGAACGGCATACGTCTCCGTCTATCATGGTGGAGACTCCATCAGCCATCCGGAGGACCGATTCCGATGTCGTCCGCACGCATCCGCCACGCCCTGCCGCACCTGGCCCTCGTCACCCTCGTCGTGGCGACGACGGCCGCGCCCTCCCTGGCGGAGGAATCGCCCGCCACGGCCGAGGCCCTCGGGCACGCCACCGCCCTCTCGAAGGCGTTTCGGCACGCGGCGGAGCACGCCACGCCGAGCGTGGTCGTGGTGCGCAGCGAGGCCAGGGCGAAGCCCGCCCCGGCTCGCGACAAGCAGCGTGGCGGCGGCGAGAACCCGTTCAAGGGCACGCCGTTCGAGGACTTCTTCAAGGACGGCCTCCCCGAGGGCTTCCAGTTCGGGCCCCACGGCGGCGGCATGCCGCCGCGGTCGGGCGTCGGCTCGGGCGTGATCGTCGATGCCACCGGCCTGGTGCTCACCAACAACCATGTGGTGGAGGGAGCCGACGAGGTCACCGTCGAGCTTCCCGACGGCCGCGAGTTCAAGGCCGCGGAGATCAAGACCGATCCCGAGAGCGACCTGGCCGTCGTCAAGCTCGCCAACGCCAAGGACCTGCCGGTGGCCAGGCTCGGCGACTCCGACAAGCTCGAGATCGGCGACTGGGTGATCGCCATCGGCACTCCCTTCGAGCTCGAGACGACCGTCAGCGCGGGGATCATCAGCGGCAAGGGCCGCGAGCTCGGCAGCATCCGCCGCGCGAAGTTCCTGCAGACCGACGCCGCCATCAACCCCGGCAACTCGGGAGGGCCGCTCGTGAACCTCGCCGGCGAGGTGGTGGGCATCAACACCGCCATCGCGTCGAGCAGTGGCGGCTACCAGGGGGTCGGGTTCGCGATCCCGATCAACCTCGCCAAGTGGGTGAGCGGGCAGCTCATCGCCCGCGGCGCGGTCGAGCGGGGCTACCTCGGCGTGTCGATCGGGCCGGTCGACGCCCGGATGGCGGCGAAGCTGGGCGTCAAGGACAAGAAGGGCGCGCTCGTCACCGAGGTGATGCCCGGCACGCCGGCCGCCGAGGCGGGCGTGCAGGAACTCGACGTGATCGTCGGCTTCGACGGCCGGCCCGTCGACGGGCCGCGCACGCTGCAGGAGGTGGTCGAGCGATCGGGCATCGGCGAGCGGCACAAGGTGGCCGTGCTCCGCGACGGCAAGCCGGTCGAGCTTCAGGTGTCGGTGAAGCCGCTCCCCGACAAGGTCGCCCGCGGCGGTGGCGGCGGACCGCGCAAGGGCCCGGGCGTCGAGGAGACCTACTACGCCGAGGCGTTCGGCCTCGAGGTGCGCGACAAGCGGTCGGTGCCCGAGGACGCCTACGAGGGCTTCGAGGGCGTGCTCGTCGACCGCGTCGATCCCGACGGCATCGCGGCCGAGGCGGGCATCGGCCCGGGCGTGCTCGTCCGCAAGATCGGCCACAAGGCGGTGTCGAGCGTGGCCGAGTTCGCGGCCGCCATCGAGAAGGAGTCGGCCGCCGACGGCGTGCTCCTCCAGGTGCGCACGCCCCGCGGCAACGCGATCGTCCTCTTGAAAAAGAACGACTGACGAGGCAAGGCTGTGGGGGCACCCGGCTGTCGGGAGCCTCCCGGCCCCTCGTCTCATGGCCACACTCGGCGTCAACATCGACCACGTCGCGACGGTTCGCCAGGCCCGGCGCACCGTCGAGCCCGACCCTGTCTGGGCCGCCGCGCTCGCGGAACTCGGCGGCGCCGATGCGATCACGGTGCATCTCCGCGAGGATCGGCGGCACATCCAGGATCGCGACCTCGAGGTGCTGCGCCGCACCGTGCAGGTGAAGCTCAACCTCGAGGCGGCGATCGCGCCGGCGATGATCGGGATCGCCTGCCGCGTGAAGCCCGACCAGGTGACGCTCGTGCCGGAGAAGCGCGAGGAGATCACCACGGAGGGCGGCCTCGACGCCGTCGCCCACCGGGCTGCCACGGCCGAGGCCGTGCAGCGGCTGCACGACGCGGGAATCGTGGTCTCGCTGTTCCTCGACCCGGCGGCCGCCCAGATCGACGCCGCGGTCGACCTCGGCGTGGCCGCGGTCGAACTCCACACGGGCGGCTACGCCAATGCCACGACCGAGAAGGCCCGCCACGAGCAGCTCGTGGAGCTTTCGCGCGGAGCGGCGATGGTGCGGCAGGCCGGCCTCGCCTTGAACGCCGGGCACGGCCTCACCTATCGCAACGTCGTGCCGGTGGCCCGCCTCGAGGGCATGGGCGAGCTCAACATCGGCCACTCGATCGTGGCCCGGGCCATCTTCGTGGGCCTCGCCGAGGCCGTCCGCGAAATGAAGTCGCTCATCGCGTAGCGACAAGGCCTCCAGGCCTGTCGGGGCCCTTTTCCACACCCCCTCCGGACGATCCATTGGGGTTTGCAGACCCGCCGGCTTATGGTCTGCTTCAACGTCCGGATTCGGTGTTCACGCGAAGGGAGTCGCCCATGCATTCGGTCGCTTTCCAGCCGGCGCAACCGCCAGACGTCGATCCGGCCGATGAGCTGCAGGGCCCCGGCTGGATCCGTGACGCCCGGCAGGCGATGCGCGACGCCCCGGCCGACTTCTTCAAGGTCAGCCCGCTGCGCTACTGGGCCGACTTCCTCCTCGCCCTCGCGCTCGCCTACTCGGCGGCCACGGTGTACCTCGTCTCGCCGCTCGGCTCCTGGCCGCAACTGGTCGCCTTCCCCATCGCGGTCTTCTGGCTCTATCGGCTGGGCTCGCTCGTCCACGAGGTCTGCCACCTCGGCCACCACGAGATGCGGGCCTTCAAGGTGGCCTGGAACCTGCTCGTGGGCACGTTCACCCTCACCCCCTCGCCGTTCTTCACGCGGCATCACCGCGACCACCACAGCCAGCGGATGTACGGTACGCCGGAAGACCCGGAGTACGTCGCCAACGTCCTCGAAGGGGGCAACTGGCGCAGCGCCCAGGGATACGGCCTCCACATGCTCCTGTTTCCGCTGCTCGTGTTCCTGCGGTTCCTGCTCGCCCCGCTCACGTTCCTCCATCCGCGGCTGCGGCAGTGGACGCTCGAGCGCGCAAGCTCGCTCACGCTCAACCGGCACTACCGCCGCCGGATCACCCCCTTCGACCGCCGCGCGATCACGGCCGTCGAGCTGCTGTGCTTCGTGCGGTCGGCATTCATTCCGATCTCGGTCTACGCCGGCATCGCCCCGCCCAGCCGGATCCCGCTTCTCTATCTGCTCGGCCTGACCACGTTCGTGATGAACCAGATGCGGCAGCTCGCCGACCACCACTTCGCCGGCGACGGCAGCCCGGCCGACGTCGAGTCGCACATCCTCGACTCCTGCAACTTCACCGGCCGCGACCCGCTCACCTGGCTCTTCTTCCCGTTCTCGATCAGGTACCATGCCCTCCACCACCTCTTCCCGTCGCTGCCCTACCACAACCTCGCGGCGGCCCACGCCCACCTCGTGAAGGCGCTGCCCGCCGACTCGCCCTACCTCGGCCTCGACCAGCCCGGCTGGTGGCCCGTCGCCAGGCGAACGGTTTTCGGCTGACCGACCGTCGCCCGTTCTTCCACCCCCTTTTTCCACCCCCTTTTTCCAGGGCGGTGTTCGGGTACGATCCTTTCCCGGCGGACGCTCCGAGGACGCGCAACTCCGTGGTCAACGACGATTTCCTGCGGCGCGACGTGCGCCTGCTCGACTCCCAGCTCGAGTCCGTCATTGTCGACCTCGCCGGCCCCGACGCCTCGGCCCTCGTGGCCGACATCCGCCGGCTCGCCCGCGAGCGCCGCTCGGGCGCGCACGACGCCGAGCGGGCTCTCGCCGCCCGGATCGAGTCGCTCGACGTCGCCCAGGCGCGGGTCGTGACGCGGGCCCTCTCGATCTTCTTCGATCTCGTCAACATCGCCGAAGACCGCCAGCGCACCCGCGTGCTCCGCGAGCGCGAGCGGCTCAAGCATCCGCAGCCGCTCGGCGAGTCGCTCACGAGCGCGATCGCGGAGCTCGCCGCGGCCGGCCTCTCCGCGGCCGACGTCCAGGAGGCGCTCGACCGGCTGGCGATCGAGCTCGTGTTCACCGCCCACCCCAGCGAGGCCAAGCGCCGCGCGATCCGGGCCAAGCTCCGCCGCATGCGGCAGAGCCTCCAGGCCCTCGATCGCGACGACCTCCTCCCGCGCGAGCGGGCCGAGCACGAGAGCCACCTGCGCACGGAGCTCGCGATCCTCTGGGAGACGGAGTTCCTCAAGGCCGAGCGGCCCACCGTGCTCGACGAGGTCGCCCGCGGCCTCTCGATCATGCCCCGCCTCTGGGAGGCGGTGCCGCAGGTCCACGAGGCGCTGCGGCGCGGCCTCGCCGCGGCGTTCCCCGGCCAGGCGTTCCGCGTGCCGCCGTTCCTCACGTTCGGCTCCTGGATGGGGGGCGACCGCGACGGCAACCCGTTCGTCACGGCCGACGTCACCGAGAAGACGCTGCTGCGGCTGCGCGCGGCCGCGATCGACGCCCACCTCGCCCGCTGCAACCGCCTGCACGAGCTGCTCACCTCGTCGCTCCGCGAGGCGGGCGGCGCCGAGCCGCTCGAGCGGCGGCTCGAGGCGCTCGTGGACGAGTGGCCCGACCTCGGTGCCGTCC
>RGVT01000098.1 GCA_010027105.1 Planctomycetia bacterium | reverse complement strand
GCGCGAGTTTTCGATCGGCGCAGCCCGCTTCAAGGCCACGAACGTCTGCCGGCGGTGCGTCGTGCCCAGCCGCGACAGCCGCTCGGGCGCAGTCACGGCCCACCTCCGCGACGGCTTTGAAGCCCGCCGGGGCAGGGGCCTACGGGCGGACGTGGATGCCTGTGCCTGGGGCACGCTCTACCGGCTGGGCGTGAACACCGTGGGCGTGCGAGGCGAATGCCTCGTCGTGGGCGACCTCATCCGGCCGGGCTAAGCCGGCGAGTTGCCGCGATCGTTCGGCCCGGCCCGCGTCGGCGGGGCGACCCAGCCGGCACAACTGGCTCGACCGTCCTGCAAAAGGCGGTTTCCACCGGGACCTACCGATTTGTTGATAGGCCCGGAACCCTGTGGTAGACCCAATCTGACGGTGCCAAACCTGGCGATCGCGGGCGGGCTTCCTCCAAAAATCGCGGTGCGGGGTAGCCGTCGTCGAACCGTCGGGGCTGCAAACTCGTACGACTTTTCATCTCGTAGCGGCGGTGTGTCTTGATCCTGTCCATTCAACGAGGGGCTTTATGAGGTCGCTTCTGGCACGGGTGTTCCACGGCGGTCAGCCTGCTTCCGACGGGAGCGCACGAAGGCGGCCGCGCCGCCGCGCTGCCGCCCTGCGCGCCGAGCGGCTGGAGCAACGCCTGGCGCTCACCATCAACGTGTTCAGCCCTGCCGCCGGCACGAGCTTCGCCCCCTGGTTCGTGATCACGAGCGACAACGCCGACGACGTGTACGTCAAGCAGGTCGCCACCGTCCCCCAGGATCTGCTGATCGCGGACAACTCGAGCTTCAACGACTATCAGAGTCTCGGGGCGTTCCACGCGGAAGGCACGTTGTGGAACGGCATCGGACGGTACACCACGATGTACGTCACGAACGGAACACGAGTCTCCGCCGGAAACGTGTCGGCCAACGACAGCAACGGGTTCACCACCAGCGAGTTCACGTTGGCGACGAAGGTGGCCGACAAGGACACGACGAACGTCGGCGTGATCGGCAACGTCACGGGAACGGTGACCTACGCTGGCAACAGTTGGGACTTCACCAACAATGGCGTAGGCAACAATCTGACATTCACGTTGACGACGACCGGTCCGACAAGCGACCCCGCCATCATCAAGCCGACGGCGGGGGTGATGTACGTCGCCCCGGGAGGCACGAGCGGCGTCCGGATCTCCTGGAACAATCCCCCGGCCGCGGCCACGGGAATCGCTCCACCCACGCTGTCGTCGGTGAAATACGACATCACGACGGCAGCACCGGCCAAGACGTACACCGAATTTGGTCTCCAGGAGTCGTATGGCCCGAACCCGAACTTCACGTTGCCCGTCACGCAGCGAAACCCCGGCGGCATCGTGCCGGGCACGCTCACCGGGACGCTCACCATCGACGGCAGCTCCAACGAGTTTCGGATGAGCACGTTGTTTCCGCCCATCAACCAGCCGAACTCGCTCCTGTTCGCCAACGGCGCGGGCACCCCCGCGACGACCGGGACGTTCAAGATCAACGCCGGGACGCCGTACGAAAAAACGGTGAACGTCAAGGCATCCGTCGATTACGACAGCGGTTTTGTTTCCCTGAAGTGCACCGCCGCGGACGGCACCGCGGTCGATCCGGGAGCCGTGAGCATCTCGGCCAACTACGCCGTCTACAACCAGGACGCCACCGCGAACGCGTTCACGTTCGCCCCGGGCCTGACCTTCGACAGGGAGCTGTACGTCGACCTGCTCACGCCCGGTTCCCAGGTGAAGATCAACAATCCGGTCGTTCAAAGCCAGGCCGTCGGTACGGGCGAGATTTCGCTCCGGGCGACGACGATCGACTTCAACGCCCAGGCCAAGGCCCAGTCGTACCTCGACATCGGGCCGAGCGTCGTCGATCGCAACGCCAGACTCCAGCAGGCGCAGGGCTATGCGATCGTCGATCCGACCGGCGTGGTTTCGGCAATCGGCATTCCCGCCGGGGCCGGAGGCCAGGGCTACGACGACACCGCCCAGATCGCGGTGACGATCAGCGGTGGCGGTGGCACGGGGGCCACGGCCTATGCACGGAGCACGAGGGGAGTGATCTCTTCGATCGTCATCACGAGCGGCGGCAGCGGATACACGTCATTGCCGACGATCACGATCGCGCCCCCGTCCAGCGCACCCTTTCCCGCGCTCGGGACAGCACTGGCCGAGCAGGTGAATTTCAACGCGGCGGTGGCCGCGCCGCAGTACGACATCCGGGTCGCGGACGACCCCGGCACCGCCAACGTCACCCGCGGCCGCGTCTTCGTCTCGGCCACCGGATCGCTTTCGGGAGCCCTGTCCGCCACCCAGGCCACCGTCGCGACGGCGGCGGGCTCGCTCTATCTACAGGCCGATACGAGCGACGTGTACGTCGAGGGAACGATCTACATCGACACGCAGAGCTATTTGTTCCGGTCCCCCTCGGCGCTACAGGCCCTCGCTCCGTTCGTGTTCACGACGACGTCGCCCCGGTCGGGCGTACGAACGGGCCTGATTCGCGGCACGACGCTGGCGGTGACGCTCGGCAACGACATACCCACGCCCGAGCAGGGGTCGGTGGCCCTGAACACGGTCGACCTGCAGACGCAGATCGCGTCGCTGCGCGTCACGGCCGCCACGCAGAAGGGCGCCCCGCTCAGCGGGCCCTTCCCCTACGACCTCACGATCAACGAGGTCGACGACATCTCCATCGACGCGGTGGCCGCGAGCAGCCGCCCGATCTCGTTGAACGCCGCGGGCAATATCGCGTTCACCGCCGCGCTGGCCACGGCGGGCGACCTGTCCATCGCGGCAGGCAGGGACTTCACGCTCTCCGCCCCGGTTTCGACGTCGCGGGGGGCGGTCGCCGTGACGGCGGCGAACGTGACGATCAACAACTCGCTGCGGGTCCTCGACCCGGCGGTGGACGACTACCGTGACGACATCGTGCTGACTGCCTCCGCCGGCAGCCTCAACCTCACGGGAGTCGTCTCGGGCGTCAACAACGTGCGGTTGACTCAGCGCAACAAGGCCGGCGTGGCAGGCAGCATCGCGGGGCAGGCCAGGGTGATCGGCCGGGGACTGGTGGTGCAGGCGGAGGGCGGCGTCAACCTGCTCTCCGACGTCGACACCGTCGACGCCCGCGCCGGCGGCGACTTCGCGCTCAGCGAGCTCAACGACGTCACGATCTCCTCGCTGCGGGCCCCCGGTTTCGTAACGCTGCAGGCGGGCGGCATCGATCCCGGGCTCTCCGCTCCGAAGAATTCGATCGCGCTCAAGGCCACCGTGTTCGACGCCGCAGGCCTCCAGGCCTCGGCACCCAAGGGGAGCGTCGATATCGACGTCAGCACGCCCAGGCCGCTCACGATCGGCAACTTCGCCGCGATCGGCGCGGGCACCGCACCGCCCATGCTGGCCGCGGGCAGCGTGAAGATTCGTTCGCGGACGGGCCCGGTGGCTGTGGCCGACGCCCCGCTGGCCGGCGGCGCCGCCTTGGCGGTGCGACTGGCAACGACGGCCGACTTGGGCGCGACCTTCTCGTACAACACCCCCGGGATTTTCGCCAGCACGCTCACGGGCTCGAAGCAGGCGTTGACGATCGACGGACAAACCGTGCGCGTCGGCGACCGGATCCTGGTCAAGGATCAGGCCACCAAACGGGAAAACGGCGTCTACACCGTGACGAAGGCCGGCGATTCCAAGACGAACTGGGTGCTCACGCGGGCCACGGACGCCGACACGACGGTCAAGCTTCCGGGTGGGGCGGTCGTGCAGGTGAAGGAGGGCACGGCGGCGGGCATGTTCTACGGCATCTCGTACACGAGCACGTTTGGAACGTCTCCCATCGCCGTGACCACGATCACGAACAGGGCCGATGCGATCCACGCGCGGGTCGCGACCACCGCCGCGCTCAGCGGAACCTATTCGAGCAACGCCAAGACGATCACCGGCCCGGGCGCCGGCGTGAACCTGGTGATCGATGGGGCATCATTGGCCGTTGGCGACCGCGTCCTCGTCCGCCTCGGCGTCGCAGGCGGTACCGGGGCCGAGAACGGTGTGTATGAGGTGACCGACGACGGCACGGGTGGCAACCCGTGGCAGCTCACCCGCGCGCAGGACGCGTCGGGCAACGACTTCACCGTCGGGGTCTTCGCCACCGACGAGGGGAGCTTCCGGGCCGCGGTGACCGGCCAGGCATTCCTGCTGGGCTACAACTCCCTGGGGAAGGACGCGATGACCGTCGCCGCGTCCACGCCCGGTTTGAACATCGGCACCGACGCGATCAATGCCGGCACCACGTTCGTCGTGTCGAGCACCGCCGGCACGAACGACGCGGCGGGCTCGCTCGGCAAAATGCTCCTGCTGCGGCAGGCGAACAATGGTGCGTCCACGCTGAATCCCGCGCCGATCGTCGATTTCCGGTTCGCGTCACTCTTGCCGGCGCTCAACGGCGCGCCGGCGGGCGTCATCCGGCTCGCGCAGGAACTGCCGACCGTCTCCACGCGGCTGGCGATCGACGGGGCGCGGCGGTTCACGTTCCCCGGGATGGCCGGGTCGACGCCCACGATCGTCGTCGACGGATCGCGGATCGTGACGAGCAAGACGGGATCGCCGGCAGGGGTGGCTGCGGAGATCAACGGCTTCGAGTTCACGAGCGGCAGCGGTCAGGCCGGCTCCACGGCCGGCGGCTCCGTGGCGAACCTCACGATCGGCGGGTTTGCCAAGGGGGCGGCCGTGAAGATCAACGGGGCCGCGGGCGTGCTCGTCAACAAACTCGTGATCGGCCTGAGCGAGACGGGGGAGCGGCTGACAAGCAAATACGGCGTCCTGGCCACCGGCACGACGACCGGCTCCACGATCGCCGGCTGCACGATCGCCTCGGCGTCCACGGCCGGCATCTCGCTCGCCTCGGGCGCCACCGATGCGACGGTCGCGGGCACCACCGTCGGCCTCTTGAACCAGAACAACGCCAATGGCATCGAGGTGACCGCGGGCAACGCGGGCACCAACCGGCTCGGCGTGAATCCCTTGGCCGTCGGAACCTACAAGGCCTCGACTACGCTCAACGGCACGACGCTCACGCTGCCGGCGAACGTGGACCTCCGCCGTGTGTTCCTCGGCCAAACCATCGCCGGGGCCGGCATCCAGGCGGGCACGATCATCACGGCGATCAACGGCTCGGTGATCACGCTCTCGAACAGGATGACGCAGACCGGCTCGGCCACGCTCACGTTCGGTCAGCCCGGGCGGAACGTCGTGCAGTACAACCTCTCCGGGATCGTGCTGAACGCCGGCACCAACACGCTGACCAACACCGACGTCGCGAACAATGCCTATGTCGGCGTCGACATCGGCGGCGGCACGCAGACCATCGGCGCTTCGCCGGCCCTGTCCGCCAGTAGCAACGCGATCTACGGAAACGGCAGCTACGGCGTCAGGTTCCTGGTCGCGGTGCCGAAGGCGGATCTGCCAAAAACGAATCTGACGGGTTCGAAGAACGTCATCCAGGGCAACTATTTCGGATCGGTCGTGGCCGCCACGAGCGGGCTCGCCAACGGTCTCAGGGACGTGTTCGTCGAGCCGAATCCGCTCGATCTGTCGCGGCCCACGGCGGAAGCGTTGGGCTTCAACCCCGCCATTCCCTCCAACAAGACGACGCAACTCGACAGGTTCGGCAACCAGTACGTGCGTCCGCCGGTGGCGTCGGCCGGGGGTCCGTCGGCCGGGCCCGGCGGCGGCACGTCGAAGCAGCCCTGGCGGCAGCGCTGAGCGGGCGGCCGAGATCAGTACGCCGGCACGGGAACCACGACCGCGGGGTTGTAGGTCGGCGGCGACGTGGGGCTGTCCTTGATGATGGCGCTGTTGTTGAGGGCGGAGAGATTCTCCTTGTCCGCGGCCTTGATCGTGAGCGACGTGCCCGTGGTGGTCGTCCCCGAGATCAGATAGATGTCGGTCTTCGTCAACGTCGTGGTGGTCCCGGTGAACGTCGTGGTCGGCGCCACCGTGATCTTGTTCCCCACGATGTTGGCGTTGATCACCCCGGGGCCGGTCGTGCCCGTCTGGTTGACCGCCAGCTGGATGCCGTTGCCGCCGGCGGGCGCGTTCAAGGCGTTCTGATTGATCGTGATGTTCACCAACTGGCCGGCGTCGTTCGCGGTCGCCAGCACGCCGATTGGTGCGGTGATCGTCGAGCTCACGACCTGCACCACCGACGTGCCCGTCGCGAGCGCCGATCCGGAGACGATCGGAGGGGCGGTGACGCTGACGCCCGCGAGCCCCACGTTCTCAATTTTCGACGATTCCACGATCGCATTGCCGCCCGTCACCTGGACGCCGGGCCCGGTGGCGCCGTCGATCGTGCTGTTCGACAGGCGGACCCGGCCGTCGCCGACCATGTCGTTGACGACGAGCGCCGTCCCGGCCGTGTTCGAGATGCTCGAATTCAGGATGTTGACCTGCGCGTTCGTGCCGCCGCTCCCCTGCCCGTCGACGACGAAGCCGTCGGCGGTGAGGCCGCTCAGGACCATGTTCGTGAAATTGAGCGTGGCACCGTTGGCTCCGCCCGCGAGCACGACGCCCGTCTGGCTCGGGCCGGTGCCGATGATCCGGACATCGTTGACGGTGGCGACGCTGGCGGCCGGAAGACCGGGGCCGTCCCCGATCCCAACGGCCGAACCCACGATCTGGATGTGGTCGACGGTGGGATTGAGTTTGTCGAGAGTGACCGCCGTTCCCGACGGGCTCGACAACACCGGATAAGCCCCCGTATGGCCGTCGAGCTTCGCGAGGGAAAGGTAACCACAGTCGACGGTGGGCAGCTGGATCGCCGAGCCCTGACCGATGAGGTACTGGTGGTCTTGCTGGAACGTGAAGCCACCGGTGTACGGGGAGTTTGCGCTGTTGCCCTGATGGACAAAGACGACGTCATACGCGGCACCCGCAGCGGCCTGGGCCTGGGCGAGCGTGGTGTAGGGGTTTTCCGCTGTCCCGTTGCCGGAGGGCGCGTCGGTCTTCGAGTTGTCGACGTGGATGAATTTCCATGCAGTGTTCGAATTGAGCGGATTCAACGCCTGCTCGGGCGCCTGGTGGGCCCGCACGATGTGCTCGTTGCGCATCATCGGCTGCTCCATCTGGTCGGGCACGTTGCGGCGCCGGCTGCCCCCCATGCGGTAGGTGAGCCGGGCGAAGCCGGTCGAATCGAAATAGCTGTCGTTGTTGTACTGCAGCGAGAAATCCCAGTTCTTGACGAGCGTCACATCGAGGCGGGTGTAGACACCGCCGAACCAGGGCACGGAGGCCTGACCGTTGGCGAGCTTGTAGCTGGTGTTGCCGTAGGCGTAGCCGCCCACGCTGACCATGCCGGCCCAGTCGGAGAGGCCCGGGATGTAGGCCCCGACCTCGAGGTCGGCCCCTGACAAGGCGGCGTTGATGCCGTTGGTGCAGAGGAGCGAATTGCCGACGAAGGGCCCCATCACCTGGCCATACGAGCCCACGGGTATGTAGCCGTTGCTCCGCAGGTTGCCGTAGTCGGTGAGCCACTCGCCCGACACGCCCACCTGGTTGTAGCTCTGGCCGCCGGCGAAGACGTAGCTGCCGCTGTCGTCGGTGATCGTCGTGTCGGAATACTGGTTTTGGTCGCCGTCGTAATCCCAGTAGACGCCCAGGCCCAGCAGCGTGCCGCCGAGAAATTGTTTGCGCACCGCACCCACGTTCGAAAAGAAGCCGCCGTAGTTCGACAGGTGACTCCGCACGTCGGCCGCCCAGAGGCCGCCGAGGTCGTCCTCCGCGTAGGGGATATAGCCCCCGAGCGTCATGTAGCTGCCGCGGTAGCCCAGGCCACGATCGGCCGCATTGGCGCCGTAGTAGAGCCAGCCCGGCCCATTGGCGTTGAGATCCTGGAATCGGGCCACGGCGCTGTTCACGAGGCCGCCCGAGGGGGTCATGGCCGTTTGCCCGAACCCCGCCGCCAACCCCTGGCCCGCGACCCCCTGGGCGAACGCGTCGCCCGAGCCGCCCAGACCGTTGGCCAGGATCAGGGCCGCGGTGATCGCCCGCCGCGCCTGCCGCTTCCAGCCGGCGGCCCGGCGCCGGATCGCCCGCCGGCGGGCGGCGGCACGTTTTGCATGACGGGTGGCGATGGTCTTGGGCATCGGCGTCGCTTCCCTGACGGTCGCCGGGCTCCCGGGCGGGGCGACCCCCGCGCCGGAAAACCGGCATGATCGTCAGAGGTGATCGACCCGGCACGACCGGCAGCATGAGAATTTTCGGCACTGCGACCGGGATCGGCAGCCGCGACCGGGGTTGCCCCGATTGCGTGAGCCGTAGGACAGGCTGAAGCCTGTCACCAGATTTGACAGGCTGAAGCCTGTCACCAGATTTGACAGGCTGAAGCCTGTCACCAGATTTGACAGGCTGAAGCCTGTC
>RGVT01000097.1 GCA_010027105.1 Planctomycetia bacterium | reverse complement strand
CGGCCCGGGCCCGGGCCGCCGACGCCAGGGCGATCGTCGTGGCCGCGCAGGCTGCGACTCCGGCGCCCCGCCACCACACCCCGCCGGACGAGGCCGCGTGCGCAGCGATCCTCGTGAATGCAAGTGTCGCGAGATGCACCACCGCCGCCAGAATGCCGGGCAACGATTGATATTGGTAGTGATCCGCCACCGGTGCGTACGAGAGGAAGTAGATGTCCACGATTCCCACCGCCGGGGCCAGCATGACGACATACCAGCCAACTCCGGCCGCGAGCGGGCCGCCGATCGATTTCGGCAGCGAGGCGACCAGAGCCGCGGTTCCGGCACATGCCAGTGCGGGCAGCCACCCGGCCATGGAACCAGGGTCGATCTGCCAGCGCGGGTACACGAAGCACAGGTTCACCGGCAGGATCGCCTTGCCGATGTACGACCACACGGCCATGAAGGCCCCGGCGATGCGATCGGCAAGCGTCTTGTCGTGCACGACGCCCGTCTCGTGCGCCGCGTTGCACGCGATCGTCAGCAGCCCCCCGATCAGAGCGGCCACGAAGAACGGGGTGGATCGAGCCACAGCCGTGGCGTCGAGCCGTCGGCGGAACCATTCCCAGCCAACAATGGCGATGGGGAAGGTCACGACCGACGTTTTGGCCAGCAACGCGAGCGCGAACGCGGCCAAGGCGAGGGTGTCGTCGGCGTTCCACACGCCGGGGCGAGTTCGGGCGCGAAGGAAGGCGAGCGTCGCTGCGAAGAGCAGCACCGTAGCCAGCAGCGTCTTCTGCTGCGCCATCCAAGCCACGCACTCGACGTTGACCGGATGAACAACGAACAACAGGGCGGCGAGCCACCAGCCACGAACGGCCAGGCGGCGGAAGATCGCGGCGAGGAGGCAGGCTGCGGTCACGTGCAGGAGCACGTTGACGAGGTGATAGCCCCGCACCGCGGTGCCCCACAGCCGCCATTCCAGCCAGAAAGCAGAATAGGTGAGCGGCCAGTAATCGTTCGCCGTGAACGACGCCCAGATTTTCCACAGGCCGCCCGGATCGCGGTTGAGGGGGTTTTCGACGATGAAGTCGGCATCGTCCCAGATGAAGCCGCCGTCAAGAATCGGCGCGTAGACCAACAACGCCGCGAGGGAAAAAAGGCTGGCAACGAACAATCGCGAGTGGCAGGCTGCTTTCATGGCGTCCCTGATCGTGAGCGAGATGTCGGTGCCCCTATTCGACAGGCGGCGGCGAGGGCCGGTATGAGCCGCTCACGCGGGAGGCCTGATGAAAGGCAATAGACTACCGTACGTCTCGTCACCGCATTGAGGGCAAGGCACAACGGAAACCGCGATCGCACCGGCCACAGGTCCCTTTTCCTGCAGCACGCTGCGCACGACGAAGCCGATCCGCCGGCCACCCGTGACAAGCCTCGCTCATTGCACGGCGCGACCTACAGGCGCCAAGACGACCGTTCCCGAGGCAGCCGACACACCGACAAATTCGTGCCTTGTGAGCTCCGGGCGGGTGCCATCGCAGGTCAGCCAGCGAGCGTGGAATTCAGCCGCTGGAACGACGCGGAGCGATGGGAGGTCGGATGCGTACGCGAGAACAAATTGCGGCGTCATGATCTCACCATACACGGTTGCTCCCAGGGCGCGATGGATGATCATTCCGCATGGCGACGCCGGCTTGATATCTGGAACGAGTCGCACGTGATCGCCCACGCGAAAGAGCCATACCTCGTTCCACCACCGTGGTGCGACCACCACCGTTGTGTCAGGCGGGAGTGCCCGGATGGCGCGCTCGACCGAATCGAGGCTCTTGTCACTCGTGGCAATTTCGCCGTAGACGTCCGGCCACCACGAAAATGGCTGGCCGGGGCGCGGCAAGATTGTCAGCCAATGATTCAGCGAACCGACGTTGCAGCCAACGACGGCGAGCCACAGAACAACCGCCGCGGCTTTGGGTATAGGAAGCGCGTCGATCGTGAGCCACAGTGCAAGCAGCGCGAATGGGATCGCATGCGGGGCATAGCGCAATACGGCCCATCCGGGAGTACCTTCGACGCCGATGACCACCGCGGACGTGAGGGACGAGGTTGCCACTGCGATCAGGAGAATCGCCTCCAGCGAGCGCTCTTGCGACCTGAAATTCTGACGGTTCACCCGAGCCGTAGCGTGCCAGGCACCGATGACGACCCATGCCAGTAAAGGAAGTGCCCCCACGTAATCCAAATCCGAGATGCCGGCCACCACGCCGGTTCCAGCCAGAGTCACCCAGGCGAGCGGTGAGTGTCGAACGATTCCCCAGGATGAAAAACTTGCTGTCGATGCGGGCGACATGCTGGCGTACCACACCAGCCACGACATGATCCCGATGCCACCACCCAGACACCGTTCCCACAAATACGCCTTCGACCAGAACCACGCATGGATCAGCAGAGCGGTCCAGAGCCCGAACGCCGCTACCGGGTGTGAATGAAATATCAAACACGCGACACACGCGTGGAGTACGAGCCGTAAGCTCCGCACTGCGGGGCCGGCGAGCGCGAGGTACACCCAGAGCGCTGCGAGCAGCGTCACGAGGGGATAGTAGCGTGCTTGGCGGGCGAACAGGACGGCTTGCGGGTGGAGAAGTGCGGGCAGGACGGCCAATGCCGGCAACGTGTTGCGAGGTCGTACCATCAAGTACATGGGTACGGCACTCAAAGCGCCAGCGATGGCGAACAGTCTGCGCAACCCAGAGGTGTCTGCGCCGAACATTCCGATCGACGCCGCGCCGATGTAGTATTGAAGCCAGGGCAGTTGCCTCGAGAGAAGATCTCTGGACAGTTGATAACAGTTCGAACTGGCAGACACATTTTCCTCGAAGACGGCGCTCGGCACACCTGTCGCCAGCGTCGTCCTGGAAAACCAACCAGTGTCGCCTTCGTCACCCCACAACGGAAGCGCAGCGAGATTGAAACCGTAGACCGCGTTCACCATGAGCAGCAC
This sequence comes from Planctomycetia bacterium, assembly GCA_010027105.1. Taxonomy (GTDB): domain Bacteria; phylum Planctomycetota; class Planctomycetia; order Pirellulales; family UBA1268; genus RGVT01. The sequence continues at coordinate 5,491 of RGVT01000097.1, read as the reverse complement.
CATGGCGAATCCGGCCCAGTCTGAACATCTCCACGACGACGAACGGCCAACGTCGGAGGTATGTCGCGGCTGCGGAAGCACAATCTCTCACGCGCAAGGGTTTCATGAGTCGCCCAGCCCGAACCGGGCTCGCAGCCACGGGCCGAAACCGTGTTGACGCATAGCATACCCCCCCGTGATGATGGTGATAATGTCCCGAAGAGGGGATTGCGAATAGCAATCATCGTGTGGATCGCGTCACGCCATCGACCGGATCAGCAGTGCCTCCGCAAGGGTGTCCGCGGTTCTGGCGGAGTGAGCTGGCGGTTATCGTCGCAGCCGGCCTTCTGAGTTTTGGCGTGTCCCTACTCGCGCTCGATGTCGCGCATGCCGACTGGAGCGTGCCGTTTCACTACATCAACCCATTTCCGAGGGTCGGTTGCAGTGACATCTACCACATGCTGCAGCACGTGCAGGCGCTGTGCGAACAGGGGTGGAGCGGACAGTCGACTCGCATTGGTTTTCCGGGGACGCAGGACGACCGGGACTTTCCCGCTGCGGACCTTCTCCACCACGCCTTACTTTGGCTTATCTCGCGGGGCGGTTGGTCGTTTGGGTTCACGATCAACTCGTACTACGTACTGGGGTTTGCTTTGACGGGTGCCTCGGCAGCAGGTGTCGCGCGCCAGCTGGGGTACAGCGTCGCGGGCAGCCTTGCGATCGCCGTCTTGTACGCCTGTCTCCCCTATCACTTCATGCGCGGCCAGTCTCATCTATTGCTGTCGGCGTATTTCGTCGTTCCATGTACCGTGCTCACCGCAGTATGGCTTGCGGAGTCGAAGCCCTTCACGGTCCGTCGTCGTTTGACGCCGACGGGCTGGTTTGTAGTCCTTACCGGTGGCCTGACAGGGCTGGCAGGGGTGTATTACGCGGCATTTGCCTTGCTATTTATTGTCTGCGGCGCGGGTGTGGCAACAACGTTGGGTCCCCGTCGATTATCCCGGGACGTCTTGGTGCCGCTGCTGAGTATTGTCGCCGGCCTGGGTATCTGCGCCGTTCCGTACGTGATGCATCGCATCACAGCCGGACCGAATTCATTGGCAGTGATTCGACCTGGAACGGACATCGAAGAGTCCGCTTTGAAACTCGTCCAGATGGTCATCCCCGTCCCGAGGCACAGGCTTCCCATGCTTGCCGCGGTCACGGCAAGCTATGAGAACGCGTCGCCGTTTGTGAACGAGAATGCCGCCGCTGCACTTGGTATCGTAGGAACGGCGGGGTTGATACTGCTTTTGGCGGTGAGTGCGGGGTTCTGCCCGAAGCTCGCCGATAGCAGAAGAATTCGCATCCTCGCATCCTTCAACCTGGTCGGACTCCTGTACGCCACACACGGCGGCTTCGGCGTACTGCCGGCCTTGGTGACAACACCCTTGTTGCGCGGTTCGAGCAGGGTAGTCGTGTATCTGGCATTTTTTTCACTATTGGCGATTTGTGCGTGGGTCGAGTCCGCAAAGCCCTGGATCTGCAGCCGCTCCCCGAAACTGGCTTGGTGGATCGTGATGGCGTGTCTGACCGTCGGAGGTCTTTGGGACCAGGTGTCGCCGTCGTTCCGGCCGCACCATCGGGCCATTCGTGCTCGCCATGCCGATGACGCACGATTCGGCGCCGAACTCGAGAGAACACTGCCGCCGATGGCCGCGGTGTTTCAGCTGCCCTTCGTCTCCTATCCGGAGGGGGGATTTGGTGACTACCAGCACTTTCGGCCGGTACTCCACACGAGGACACTCCGGTTCAGTTACGGAGCGATGCGCGGCAGACAAGCCGATGCACTCAACAACGAGTTGGCCAATCGGCTGGTGAGCAGAGATGATTCCGCAATTGAAGCCTTGCGCCGGGTTGAATATTTGGCCATTTTGATCGACCGAGCGATCGGACACGATCCCGCCTTTGAAAGATGGCTGGGAGCAACCCTTGGCTCGCCATGGTTTCAGAGCAGTGACGCGCGGTACGCGGTGTTTGACCTTCGGAAATGACGGGTCGCGGTCAGGGCGACTATTCGGATGGGATTTCCCATTCTTCGAGCCCACGCGTGCGGCTCGAGCCGAGCCCTTGGCCGAACCGGAATCCGGCGAACCAGGCCGAGATCAGGCGACGAAGCGAGCCGTGGGGCCGCCGGGCGGGCATTTTGGCGGGCGGGCGGTGCCCGGTAGGCTGGCCGCGTGAAGATCCTGATCGTGAGCGAGATGTCGGTGCCTTACGCCGTCGGTGGCGGCGAGGTGCGGTATGGGCTGCTCGCGCGGGAGCTCGTCCGACGCGGGCACGACGTCACCTGGCTCTCGATGCGGCAGCGGCAGAGCCCCGCTGAAGAAACCATCGACGGCGTGCGGCACCTGCACCGCGGCCCGCGGATCCAAGACCCGCCAAGCCGGCCGCTTGTGGCGATGCTCCGCTACATGGTCACGGCCTTCTGGCACGTGCTCACGCACCGCTACGACGTGATCGACTGCCAGACCTACGCCCCGCTGCCGGCGGTGTGGCTGGCGTGCCTCGCCTCGCGGCAGAAGATGGTGGCGACGATCCACGACACGTCGAGTCGCTCGGTCGATCCGACGCAGGGCGGGGCCGGCGACGACCAGTGGCTGTCGTCGCGTGATCGCTTCATCGTGGGCCCGATCGAGACCCTGCTCTACCGACTGCCATACCGCCGGATCGTGACGGACACGGACGGCGTGAAAACGACGCTGGCCCGGTGTTTCGGCGTGCGCGATCGCCGGATGACGACGGTGCACTGCGGCATCGACACCGCCGCGATCGCGGCGGCTCCTCCCGCCCCCGAGCGGGCGGACGTGCTCTTCGTGGGACGCGTCATTCCCCACAAGCACGTCGACGATTTTCTCGCCGCCGTGGCGGCCGTGGGGAAGGCGCGGGCCTCTCGGGGGTTGCCGGCCGTGCGCGGGGCGGTCGTCGGGGACGGCCCGCTGCTGTCGGAGATGCGGGCCCGCGCCGCGGTGCTCGGGCTCGCCGGCGGGGCGACCCCAAGCGCCGATGCGCCGGTGGCGACGGTGGACTTTGCCGGCAGCTTGCCGGATCACGCCGCCGTGATCGGCCGCATGAAGTCGGCCCGCGTGGTCGTGCTGCCGAGCACGCGTGAGGGGTTCGGGTTGGTGCTGGCCGAGGCGATGGCCTGCGGTACGCCCTGCGTGGCCTACGACGTGCCCGCGGTGCGGGAGGTGCTGGCCGATGGCGAGGCGGGCGTGCTCGTGCCGCCGCGCGACGTCGCTGGTCTGGCCGCGGCGATCGACCGCCTGCTTGAAGCATCCGCCGAACGAAAGCATTTCATCGCCGCCGGTCGGTTGTTGGTGGGCGAGCGTTACACGGCGGGACGGTTTGCCGAGCGGATCGAGGCGGTGTACCGCGATTGAGGCTCATCGGCGACCGCGCTCAGCGAGTATGATCTGCCCGCATGAAAACCGCGCTCATCCTACCTGGCAGAGCTTCTGCTCGATCAGGGCTACGCCGTGCATGGCCTCGTGCGGCGCACGAGCAGCTTGAATCGCGATCGGATCGACGGGCTGCGCGATGCGGCGAAGGCAAGAAGCCTGCCCTTCGAGCTGCATTACGGCAACCTGATCGATCCGCTCGGCCTGCAGGCCGTGATCGGCCGGGTGAAGCCGAGCGAGATCTACAACCTCGCCAGCGAGAGCCACGTGGGAATCTCGTTCGAGGAGCCCGAGCATTCGACGAGCGTGAATGCCGTGGGCGTGTTGCGGCTGCTCGAGATCATGCGGCTCACGCGGCCGGAGTGTCGGTTTTACCAGGCCTCGACCTCGGAACTCTTTGGCGGGCTCGCGCTACGGCCGCGAGAAGCGTCCCCCGGCGCCGCACGATCGCCCGAATGCGTGTGCACGGAGACGAGCCCTTTCGAGCCGATCTCGCCCTACGCGATCGCCAAGCAGTATGCCCACGCCATGACGGCGTTTTATCGCCGCGGCTATGGCCTCCACGCGAGCAACGGCATCCTCTTCAATCACGAGTCGCCCCGCCGGGGATTCAACTTCGTGACCCGGAAGATCACGGCCACGCTCGCCCGGATCGCCCGCGGGGCCGACGAAGTGCTCTTCCTCGGCAACCTCGACAGCCGCCGCGACTGGGGCTACGCGCCCGACTACGTGCGGGCGATGTGGATGATCACGACCGCCGACGTGGCCGACGACTATGTCATCGCCACGGGTGAGACCCGCTCGGTCCGCGAGTTTGTCGAGCGGGCCGCCGCCGTCGCGGGGTTCGAGATCGCCTGGGAGGGAGCCGGCCCGGCCGAGGCGGGCTACGACCGGGCGACCGGCCGGCGGCTCGTCGCCGTGGAGCCGCGATTCTTCCGGCCGCTCGACCACTCGAGCATCTGCGGCTCGGCGGCGAAGGCCAAGGCCGTGCTCGGCTGGGAGCCGACGGTGGGGTTCGGCCGGCTCGTCGAGATCATGATGGAGAGCGATCTCGGGCGGGCGTAGGCTCGGCCCTAGCCTGGGCAGAATCCCGGACGGGAGCTGATTCCGCCGCAACCGGCTGCCGTCCCGGATACCCCCTAAAATCTCCGGGCGTTGTGGGCTGTGTGCCTAAAAGGCATACTTTAGTATGCGGTTCGAATGGAAGCCTGAGAAAAACGCCTGGTTGCGGGAGCACCGGCGGATCTCATTCGACGAGATCGTGGTGCATCTCGGCCGCGGCGACATTTGGAAGACCAGTCCGCATCCGAATCCCAGGAAGTATCCGCACCAATCAATCGCCTTCGTCGTCGTGGACGACTACGTCTTTCTGGTGCCGTTCGACGTCGCCGGCGACGTGATCCATCTGCGGACCATCATCCCGAGTCGGAAGGCAACGCGGCAGTCTTTGCACGAGAAGAGGAGCCGGCCATGAAACGACCCACGCCTCGACTGAATCAGCACGAAAAAGAAATCGTCGAGGCCTTCGACCGCGACGAGATGGTTCTTCGTGATCCGACTCCGGCGCTGCTGGCACGGTTTGCGGAGGCCGCCGAGAACACCCTCCGCAAGGACCGGCGGATCAACATCCGGCTTTCCGATCACGACCTTGCCGGCATCCAGCGGAAGGCGGCCGAACAGGGCATCCCGTATCAAAGCCTGATTTCGGGGCTGATTCACCAGTTCGTCGAAGGGCAGATCGCGATCCGCTCGGATGGATAGGTCTCCAAATCCACATGTAGGTCGGCAGGCACAAAGCGATTCGAGTCAGCGTCGAACCAAAAGTCGGCGACCATTCCTGCGGTGGCCAGTTCGGAAAGACGTCGTGAGGGCGTCGTCGAGGAGGTTGAGTCCGGCGATGAACGCCCGAGAATCGCGGAGCCATGCCGGGAGGGCTCTCGCAGGGTTGCGCGAGGAACTCGATCCGCGTGGAGCGATTTGGCAGATGGAAGACGAGCGGCGTTCCGCCGGAAACTGATTGGGGAAATGCCCGATCAGGCGCGGCCCCAGCTCAGGTTTTCTCAATCAGCCAC
>RGVT01000096.1 GCA_010027105.1 Planctomycetia bacterium | reverse complement strand
GGCGGCCCGTCGCAGTTCGAATCGTTCGACTGGAAGCCTGCCCTCAAGGCCCTCGACGGCCAGCCGTTTCCCGAATCTTTCACGAAGGGGCAGCAACTCGCCCAGTTGCAAAACACCGTGCTCAAGGGGCGCGGCTCGTTCGTCGGCTTCAAGAGGCACGGCGAGTCGGGCATCGAGGTCAGCGACCTCTTTCCCCGCATCGCCGCGCAGGCCGACCGCCTGTGCGTGATCCGCTCGATGCAGACCGAGCAGATCAACCACGACACGGCCCATGCCTTCATGAACACGGGCTCGATCATCAAGGGCCGGCCGAGCATGGGGTCGTGGCTGCTCTACGGCCTCGGCTCCGCGTCGGAAAACCTGCCCGGCTTCATCGTGCTCACGTCCGCCGGGAAGTCGGGGCAGCAGCCGATCTCCGCGCGGCAGTGGTCGAGCGGCGTGCTGCCCAGCCGCTACCAGGGAATCCTCTTCCAGTCGAAGGGAGACGCCGTCCACTACATCGGCAATCCCGCGGGCGTCTGCCAGAGCACGCAGCGGCAGGTGGTGGAGGAGATCAACCGGCTCAACGGCTTTCTCGCCGAGGAGCGGAACGACCCCGAGATCGCCACGCGCATCGCGCAGTACGAGATGGCCTTCCGCATGCAGGCGAGCGTGCCGGAGCTCACCGACTTCAGCGGCGAGACGCAGGAGACGCTCGACCTCTACGGCGTGAAGCAGCCGGGGGACGGCTCGTTCGCCTCCAACTGCCTGCTCGCCCGGCGGCTCGCCGAGCGGGGCGTGCGGATGATCCAGCTCTACCACCGCAACTGGGACCACCACGGCGGCATCGAGGGTGGCATGAAGGAGGCGGCGGGGGCCGTCGACCGCCCCTCCGCGGCGCTCATCGAGGATCTCGCCCGCCGCGGCCTGCTCGACGACACGCTCGTGCTCTGGGGGGGCGAGTTTGGCCGCACGCCGATGGGCCAGGGCAGCGGTCGCGACCACCACATCCTCTCGTTCAGCGTGTTCCTCGCCGGCGGCGGCATCCGGCCGGGCACGACCTGGGGCGCGACCGACGAACTCGGCTACCGGGCCGTGGAGAACGTCGTCGACGTCCACGACCTCCACGCCACGATGCTCGCGCTCCTGGGCATCGACCACCACCGCCTGACCACGAAGTTCCAGGGCCTCGACGTCCGGCTCACGGGGGTCGCGGGGAAGGTCGTGAAGGGGATCATGGCCTGAGGTATGCTGCTCCGCCGTCACCCGAAGGAGCATCCGCGATGCAGCGCCCGTCCTGTTCACTGTCGCTGTCGATGGCCCTGGTCGCCCTCTTCGTGCTGCGCGCCGCCTCGGCCGCGGAGCCTGTCGTGTTTCCGCGAACCACGATCGATCTCGGCACGGTCGTCACCGACGTCGAGAAGTCGGTGCGGTTCTACACCGAGGGGATCGGCTTCCGGGAAGTGCCGGGCTTCACCGTGCCGGCCGACGTGGCGACCGGCGCCGGCCTCACCGACGGCAAGCTGCTCTCGGTGCGGGTGCTCGTGCTCGGCGAGGGCGACTCGGCCACCAAGCTCAAACTGATGAGCGTGGCCGGCACCGCGCCCCGCACGGGCGACAACGAGTTCATCCACTCGCACACGGGGTTCCGCTACCTCACGATCATCGTCGACGACACCAACGCCGCCCTGGCGCGGCTGGCGAAGATCGGCGTCACACCGCTCGCCAAGTCGCCCGTCGCGATCCCGGAATCGATCGCCAAGGATCTGTTCCTGACCTGCGTCCGCGACCCCGACGGCAACATCGTCGAGCTGATCGCGCCGCGGAAGTGAGCCAGCCGGTGAGGCATGACAGGCTGAAGCCTGTCCTACATGGGTGGAACGGGCAGCCTCGAGCCGGTGCCGCTCATACAGTCCGTGCCGTGATTGTGCCGGCGCGCTCGAGCCAGGCGATCACTTCGGCGGCCAGTTCGTCTGGTGGGCGGGTCGCGGAGTCGACGACGAGTTCCGGCGCGAGCGGCTCCTCGTAGGGGTCGTCGATGCCCGTGAAGCCCTTGATCTCGCCGGCCCGGGCCTTCTTGTAGAGGCCCTTCGGGTCGCGGCCCTCGCAGACCTCGAGCGGTGCCTTCACGTGGACCTCCACGAAGTCGCCGGGGGGCAGCAGCGCCCGCACGGCGTCGCGGTCGCGGCGGTAGGGGCTGATGAAGGCGGTGAGCGCGACGATGCCCGCCTGGGCGAAGAGCTCGGCCACGGCCCCGATCCGGCGGATGTTCTCCTCGCGGTCCTGCGGGCCGAAGCCGAGGCCGAACCGCCGGGCGAACTCCGCCCCGTGCCGCGGCTCCAGGATGGCCGGCGCCGCGTTGAGCCCGTGCCGCACGTTGTCGCCGTCGAGCACGAAGCTGCGGATGCCCCGGGCGTTGAGACGTCGGTCGACGGCGTTGGCGAGCGTGCTCTTGCCGCAGCCGGAAAGGCCCGTGAACCACAGGACGCAGCCCTTGTGGCCGGCGGACCGCTCGCGGTCGGCCCGCGTCACCGCGGGGGCGTGCCAGCGGACGTCGATCGTCTCGGGTGTCGGGCGTTCAGCGGGCATTCACCTACTCCCAGCCGTCGAGCGTGATCGCGCGGGTGAACCGCCGGGCCTGCTCGCCCGGAGCCGTGCGCTCGACCTCCAGGTCGAGCGCGTCGCCGGGTGCGTGCCTGCCGACCCGCTCGGTGAGCGCCTCGAAGTTCGCCACGGGCCCGCCGTCGATCGCCACGATCACGTCGCCGATCTGCAGGCCGGCCTTCGCGGCGGCCGAGCCCTCCTGCACGTGCGTGATCACGCACGGGCCCACCATCGGCTGGCCGGCGACGCCGAGCTTGCCCCCCTTGCGGATGTCGATCCGGGTCTCGGGGAGTTTCTCGGCCAGGGCCGCCAGGTGATCGTCGGCGATGCCCGTGCCGAACAGCTGCAGCGACTCGACGCCCCGCAGGCGGCCGAGCGCGGCCGCGGCCGCCCCGTCGAGCGGCACGCCGAACACGCCCACCAGCCGGATGCCCCGGAGGCGGGAGAGGAGCCGCAGATCCTCGGCGCCGCCCCGCCAGCGGGAGTTGAGCGTGACCTGCAGCCCCCGGCTTCCGCTGACCAGGAATCCATCGGTGATCACCGCGCCGAGCGACTCGAGCTGTTCGCGGGCCGCCTCGGTCATGCCGCGGTGGTGGAAGTCGAGCGTGCCGACGGCGAGCTGGGCGACGGCCGTATCGGGCCCCTCGGCGACCGCTTCCAGCACCTGCTCCGCCTGGCCGGCGAGGGCCTCGTCGTCGCTCGACAGGAACCCGCGCACGATCTCCACGGCCCGGCTGGCCACCTCGAGATCGTCGCGGCCGATCGCGGCCGCGAGCGGGCCGACCGCAGCGCGGCCGGCGGCTGCCAGGCTGCGGCTGGCGGCCTCGCGCTGGGCGAACTGCTCGGCGCCGAGCTGGTCGATCCATTCCGCGATCTGCGCCGGCGCGGGGGGCTCGTCGGCCCACGCGGCAGTCGTCACGAGGGCCAGCGGCACGGCGATCGCGAGGCGGGCGAGGACGGGCATGCGGACGTCCGACGGGAGAATATGCCGAATATACCAGCCTGCCCTGCTGCCGTTTTTCCGCGGCTACACTTGTTGCTGTCGCCTCACCTCCGCCCGTCTTCATGCCGCTGCCCCTCGTACTCGATCGCGCTCTCCGTCCGCCGCTCCCCGCCACGCGGGATGACATGCTCGCGCGCGGCTGGGACGCCGTGGACGTCGTGTTCGTCAGCGGCGACGCCTACGTCGACCACCCGAGCTTCGCCAACGGCCTGCTCGCCCGGCTCCTCGAGGCCGCCGGCTTCCGCGTGGCCGTGCTCGCCCAGCCCGACTGGCGGAGTTGCGAGCCCTGGCGGCAGTTCGGCCGGCCACGGCTCTTCTTCGGCGTCTCCGCCGGCAACATGGACTCGATGATCAACCACTACACCGCCAACCGGAAGGTGCGGAATGACGACGCCTACTCGCCGAACGGCGAGATCGGCCGCCGCCCCGACCGGGCCACGCTCGCCTACTGCCAGCGGGCCCGTGAGGCGTTTCCCGGCGTGCCTGTCGTGGCCGGCGGCGTCGAGGCGAGCCTGCGTCGGATCGCCCATTACGACTACTGGAGCGACACGGTCCGCCGCTCGATCATCCTCGACTCGAAGGCCGATCTCGTCGTGTTCGGAATGGGGGAGCGGACGATCCTCGACGTCGCCCACGGCCTCGCCGCCGGCAAGACGGTGAAAGACCTCCGCGACCTGCGTGGCGTGGCCTACAGGCTCGGGGCGAGCGAGCCTGTGCCGACCGGCCCGGGCGGCGGCGCGGCCGACACGGTCGAACTGCCGACCTACGAATCGGTGTCGAGCGACACGCTCGCCTTCTGCGACATGACGCGGATCTCCCACCTCGAGACCAATCCCCACAACGCCCGCCGGCTCGTGCAGCGGCACGGCCGCGAGGCGGTCGTCGTGAATCCGCCAGCTCTGCCCCTCGAGCAGGACGAGATGGACCAGGTCTACGGCCTGCCCTTCACGCGGCGGCCGCATCCGGCCTATGGCGCCGCGCGCATACCCGCCTTCGAGGTCGTGGAGACGAGCGTGCAGATCATGCGCGGCTGCTTCGGCGGCTGCACGTTCTGCTCGATCACGGCCCACGAAGGCAGGATCATCCAGAGCCGCAGCCAGGACTCCGTGATCACCGAGATCAAGCTGCTCGCCGGGCAGCCGGGCTTCAAGGGCACGGTCTCGGACATCGGCGGCCCCACCGCCAACATGTATCAGATGCGCTGCACGCGGCCGGAGGTCGAGGCGAAGTGCCGCCGGCTCTCGTGCGTGCATCCGACCGTCTGCAAGCTGCTCGGCACCGACCACGGCCCGCTCAAGAGCCTGATGCGCGAGACGCGAAACGTGGAGGGGGTGAAGCGGGTGCTCGTGGCCAGCGGCGTGCGGATGGACCTGGCACGCCGTGATCCCGAATATCTCGAGGAACTCGCCGAGCACCACGTGGGCGGCCACCTCAAGGTCGCCCCCGAACACACCGATCCCGAGGTCCTACGGCTCATGAAAAAGCCGTCGGCCGACGACTACGTCGAATTCGACAAGGCGTTCACGAAAGCCAGCCGCCGCGTCGGCAGAAAGCAGTTCACGGTGCCCTACTTCATCGCCAGCCACCCCGGCAGCGGCGTCGAGGAGATGATCGACCTCGCGGTCTTCCTCAAGCGCAACAGCTACAGGCCCGACCAGGTGCAGGACTTCATCCCCAGCCCGTTCGACATCGCGGCCTGCATGTACCACACGGGGCTCGATCCGATGACGAAGGAGCCGGTGAAGGTCACCAAGGGCCTCAAGGACCGCCGCATGCAGCGGGCCCTGCTCCAGTTCTTCAAGCCGGAGAACTACTTCGAGGTGCGCCGGGCGCTCGAGCAGGCGGGCAGGCACGACCTGATCGGCAGCGGCTGCGACTGCCTGATCCCCGACCGCCCGCCGCAGGAGGCCCTCGACAAAAAGCGTCGCGAGGCCAGTCGCGCGTTCTCGGAAGAAACCTCCGGCGACCACATTCGCGGCGGGCCGGCCACGGCCCGCGGGGAGACAGGCGGGTCTGCTTCGCGCAAGCAGCGCCGCCCCCGCACATCGATCGGCTACCGGCCCAAGCGCGGCAAGACGTGAAGCCACGTTCGCTCATTATGGGTGCATGACAGGCTGAAGCCTGTCCCACATGGTGCATGACAGGCTGAAGCCTGTCCCACATGGTGCATGACAGGCTGAAGCCTGTCCCACATGGTGCATGACAGGCTGAAGCCTGTCCCACATGGGGCACGACAGGCTGAGGCCTGTCCCACATGGGGCACGACAGGCTGAGGCCTGTCCCACGCGGGGAAACCCGGGCTGAAGTGAACCATTCGCACCGCGCCTTCGTACAAGGGATACTCATTGGTATGGAACTCCCGGAGACCGTTCTCGTGCGCCCGTTCCGCATGCTGCTCACGATCCTGTTCGCGCTGGCCGCGATCATCTGGCTCGTGGCCACGGCCCAGGCCGGCGAACCCCGCAATCCCTACTCGAGCTTCAATCTCTCGGGCATCAACTGGGGCTCGATGCAGTGGGAGGCCGACCAGCGGGCCGGCCGCGTCGTCTGGCCCTACTACAACGTGCCGGGCAGGGGCTCTGGCGGCGTGCGGCGGACCTACGTCGGCGGGGGTGCCGGAGGCGGCGTTGTCGTGGAGGGGGGCTCGTACCGGCCCACGCAGCGGTCGTTCACCTCGCGGCCGACCCGCCGCTGGCGGCGGTGAACAGGGCCGCTCCAGGGCCGTCAGACCGCGCCGTCGTACATCCGGTATTTCTTGGTGACCAGCGCGCCGCCGCGCTCGAGCGTGCGCTTCGAGAGGTGGTTGCTCTCGAGCACCCAGGAGAATTCCACCTCCTGCATGCCCCAGGCGTAGAGCCGCGGGACGAGCGCTGCGTGCAGCACCAGGCCCACGCCCCAGGCCTGGTATTCGGGCACCACGTTCGTGCTGATCGCCCGCATCCGCTTGATGCCCTTCTTGTTCCAGAGCAGCCTGAGGAACCCGAAGGGGAGGAGCCGGCCGTCGATCGCCTTGATCCTGGGGTTGTAGTCGAGCAGGCAGAAGACGGTGCCGATCGGCTTGCCGTCGACCTCGGCCACGAGCGCGAGTTCCGGCACGATCAGGTGCTTGAGGCTCGCGGCCATGTGCCTCACCTCGCCGGGTGACAGCGGCACGAAGCCCCAGGTGCCGCCGAGGCTCGAGTTGTAGATGTCGAGGAACATCCGCACCTCCTCGTCGAACCGGCGCCGGTCGAGCGGCCGCACGCTCACGCCGAACCGCTCCTTCACCCCCTCCACCATCACGCCGAGCTTGGAGTCGATCGTCTCGAGCATCTCGAGCCGGCCCCAGAAGGCGTACATGTCCTCGACCTTGCGCAGGCCCTGCGCCTCGACGAGCGTGGAGTAATAGGGCTTGTTGTGGGTCATCATGAAGAAGGGCGGCGTGTCGAAGCCCTCGATCAGGAGGCCGCACTCGTAGTTGAGCGACGGGTTCGCGGGGCCGCGGACGGCGGTCATGCCCTCGCCCGCGAGCCACTCCCGCGCGGCACCGAAGAGCGCCCGCGCCGCGGCCTCGTCGTCGTCACACTCGAAGAACCCGAAGAAGCCGCGCGGTTCGCCGTAGCGCTCGACGTGCCCGGCGTTGACGATGGCGGTGATCCGGCCCACGTCGACTCCGCCGCGGGCTGCCAGGAACGACCGGCTCTTCGACGCGTCATAAAACGGGCAGGGCCGGAAACCGAGCAGTTCCTCCTGCGACATGACCAGCGGCGGCATCCAGCACGGGTCGTCGCGATAGATCCGCCACGGCAGTCTCACGAACCGCTTCTGCTCGGCCCGCGTTTCGACGGGGCGGACGGTCAGGTCGGACACGGGCTGGTTTCCTCATGTGGACGGCGGCCGCGGACGGCGGCTGCCTCTGGCCGGAGGATGGTTCGGAAGGCACGGCGTGCCAAAGACTTCCGGCTCCACCGAGCATCTTCGACCGCCCGGGGCCGGACGGTCAACGCCGCCGGCGGCGCCGCGCCGCAAGTCGCCCCGGCCCCCGGGCCGATCTACTATTGGCATTTCCCTCCCCGTGCCGCACCGGCCCCGGCCGTCCCCCATCGGTCCGCCCATGAACTCCACCGAGCCTGCAGGATCCCGGGCCGCGGTCGACTGCGTCGTCACCGGTGCGACCGGCCTCGTGGGCAACAACGTGCTGCGGCTTCTGGTGCGCCGCGGAAAGCGCGTGCGGGCCGTCGTCCGTTCAGCCGGCCGCGCGCTCGCGGGGCTGCACGTCCAGGTGGCGACGGCGGCTCTCGCCGACGAGAGGGCCCTCCAGGAGGCCATCGACGGTGCGTCGGCCGTCGTCCACTCCGCGGCGCTGGTGCACTGCGGCTGGCGGCACCGCGACGAGATGCGCGCCGCCAACGTCGAGGGGGCCCGCCTCGTGGCCCGGGCGGCCCGCCGGGCCGGCGCCAGGCTCGTGCACGTGTCGAGCGTCGACGCGATCGGGCTGACCCGTGACGGCTCGCCGGCCGACGAGGAGACGGCCCCGGGGGTCATGCCCGAGTGCCCCTACGTGGTGACGAAGCGCGAGGCCGAGCGGGCCGTGCTCGACGAGATCGGGCGGGGTCTCGACGCCGTGATCGTGAATCCCGTCTACATGATCGGCCCCTGGGACTGGAAGCCATCGAGCGGCCGGATGCTGCTCGAAGTCGGCGCCGGCAAGGGGCTCTTCGCGCCGCCGGGGGCCAACGACTTCGTCGACGTCCGCGACGTCGCCGAGGGGATCCTGGCGGCGCTCGAGAGGGGCCGCACCACCGCCCGCGGAGCGACGCCGAGGGGCTGCATCCGGCCCGCCACCCGGGCGAAGATCCGCCAGGCGTCGAGGTAGGAGAGGGCGTGGCCTCCGAGGATGTAGCGGCGGCCGGTGCGGCCCCTCTCGAGCGCCGCCAGGATCCCCTCGGCGACGTCGCGGACGTCGACGAAGTCGTTGGCCCCCGGCGGCG
>RGVT01000095.1 GCA_010027105.1 Planctomycetia bacterium | reverse complement strand
CCGGATGCCGGCATCCGGGCCGTCGAGCAGGTCCGGCACGCGGCCGGGATGAGCTGCCGCAGCGGCACCGCCGTGACGGAGGCACGGGGCTCGAGGTTCATGAGCGTGTCGAGCTGCTGGTCGGCCCGCTCGAGGTCTCCGGCGAGCACGAGCAGCTCCGCCAGGAGCCAGCGCGATTCGAGTTCCGCGGGCCGCGACTGGACCTGTCGTGTGGCCGCGTCGATGGCGGCGGTGAGCTGACCTTGCTGGAGGCATTCCTGGGGCGTCTGCATCGTGTCGTCCTCGGGGGTTTTCCGGGCTGGGAGTGGGGAGCGTGGCGGTTCGGCGGGGTCATTTGCCGATCGTGCGCACCACGGTGGAGACGAGCTTCAGCGTGGCGTCGAGCTGATCGAGCTGGAAGTGCGGCTGGAGCCACATGACGAGCTTGTAGCCGCCGGCGGTGCCGGGCTCCTCGCGGACCTCGACCCGCGCCGCGCGGAGCGGCAGCTTGGCGCGGACCTCGGCCGAGGCCTGGTCGTCGGGCGTCACGTAGCGGTTGAGCCAGTCGTTGAGGAACTGTTCGAGTTCCGCCGGCTCCGCGAATCCGCCCACCTTGTCGCGGGCGAGCACCTTGACGTAGTGGGCGAACCGCGAGACGCAGAGCACGTACTGCAGCATCGCCGAGATCCTGGCGTTGGCCGTCGCAGTCGGCCGGTCGAACCGCTCCGGCTTGTGGAGCGACATGTTCGAGAGAAACACCGCCTGCCCGTCGGGGCCCCCGCAGCACAGCGGGATCAGGCCGGCCTCCTCGAGCTGCCCCTGGGCGGTGTCGGTCACCTCGACCTCCACGGGGCCCCGCACCGCGTCGCCGGCGGCGAAACCGTCGAACCCCTCGCGCGGCAGGTTCCGCACCACGCCCCCGCCGTCGACGCCGCGGGAGCCGCCGCGGATGTCGGCGAACCAGCCGCTCGTACCGAACTCCCGGATAATCACCGACGCCAACGGCCAGACGGCCCCGATCCACAGGCGGTCGCCCCGGCCCGGGCCGTCGACCGACTCGCGATAGGGGAAGCCGCGGGCCGACCAGGTCTCCTCGCCGCCGGAGGGGGTGGCCCCCGGACGGATCCACCCGTCGTAGGGCAGGCGTCCGAGCACGCCGGGTGCGGGCAGCCCGATGAACCTGCTCTCGGGCCGTTCCCGCAGGGCCCGCCACTTCACGAACGAGGGGCCGCCCTGGTACTTCTCGAGGTCGTCGAACGCGTTGAGCATGGCGTGGGAGTCGATGCCGAGCAGGTCGGGCGCCGGGTTGGCGAGCAGCGGGCAGAAAGCGGCGGCGGCGACCTCCGACAGCCCGGTGAGCAGGTTGACGTCGTCCGGGCTGTGCGTGAACGAGTAGTCGCCCACCAGCAGCCCGAAGGGCCTGCCGCCGGCGGTGCCGAACTCCTCCTCGTAGACCTTCCGCCAGAGCGTCGAACGGTCGAACTCGACGGCGTGCTCTCGGTCGCGTTGCAGCTCGCGCTTGGAGACGGGCAGCACCCGCACCTCGATCCGCCCCGCGCGATCGGACGCCGCATCGGCCTCGGCGGCCTCGTCGACGAGCCACCTGAGCCCGCGCCACGACGATTCGAGCCGTTGGAAAGCGGGGTGATGCAGGACGGCGTCGACCTGGCGGCCCACCGCATCGTCGATCGCGGAGATGTCCTCGCCGAGGCGGGCGAGCAGCGTGGAGCGGGTGAGCCGCTCACCGCTCGCCACGCGCACGGCCGCCCACGCACGCAGCGTCGCGCCGGCGTCGGCGGCGGTGAGCAGGCCCGTGGAGCGTCGTGCCGTCGGAGCCGACTCCACGAGCCGCACGAGCCGCTCGAGCGGCACCGGCGCGGCCGCTGCCGCACGCATCCGCTCGACGCTCGAAGCGGTCGGTCCCGCGGCCAGCACCGCCGGCCCGCCGGAGTCCTGCCGCACGGACGACGCAGGCATGCCTGGAACCCCGAGGCCGACGATCCTTCACACGCCCGGACGAGGACGGGAGTGGCTCAGCCACCCTTTGCGAACGCGGGAATCTTGGCGACCATCCGCATGCTCGTGGTCAGTTCCTCGAGTTGCAGCCACGGCCGCAGCCAGGCCACCGCGTTGTAGCTGCCGGGTGCACCGGGGATCTCCTCGACCTTGATCGCCGCCTCGGCCAACGGATAGCGGGCCTTCATGTCGTCGGAGGGATGCGGATCGGTCGTGACGTAATTCGCGATCCAGCGCTTCAGCCACTCCTCGCAGTCCTGCCGCTCCATGAAGGAGCCGATCTTGTCGCGGGCGATGACCTTGAGGAAGTGCGCGATCCGTGACGTGGCCATCATGTAGGGAAGGCGGGCCGAGATCGCGGCGTTGGCGGTGGCCTCCGGCCGGTCGTACTTCTTCGGCTTCTGGGTCGTCTGCGAACCGAAGAACACCGCGTAGTCGGTGTTCTTGTAGTGGCACAGCGGCAGGAATCCGAGCTTCGAAAGCTCGGCCTCGCGCCGGTCGGTGATCGCGATCTCGGTGGGGCACTGCAGGTCCTTGTCGCCGTCGTCGGCGGTGAACACGTGCGCCGGGAGCCCCTCCACCTTGCCGCCGTTTTCGGCGCCGCGGATCGCGGTGCACCAGCCGAACTTGGCGAACGCGTCCGTGAGCCTGGCTCCGAGGACGTAGGCCGTGCTCATCCAGGCGTAATTATCGTGCGGCACGGGCTTGGCGTCACCCTTTTCGTCGAGTTCGACCTCCTCGAAGTCGAACTCCTCGACGGCCTTGGTGGCCTTGCCGTAGGGAAGCCTCGACAGGCAGCGCGGCATCGTCAGCGTCACGAACCGCGAATCGTCGGAATCGCGGAAGCTCCGCCATTTGACGTAGGTTTCGTCGAGGAAGATCTTCTCGAGGTCGCGCGGCTTCGACAGTTCGGTGAAACTCTCGAGGCCGAGCAGCCTCGGGCTGGCCGCCGAGAGGAACGGACAGAATCCGGCGGCCGAGACCTGCGACATCTTGGAGAGCAGGTCGACGTCCTCGGGGTGCGCGGTGAACTCGTAGTCGCCGATGAGGGCGCCGTAGGGCTCTCCGCCGGGCGATCCGAACTCCGCCTCGTAGATCTTCTTGAACGTCTGGCTCTGGTCGAACTCGACGGCCTTCTCCAGGTCCTTGAACAGCTCGCGCTTCGAGACGTTCATCACCCGGATCTTGAGCTGGGCGCTCGTCTCGGTGTTCATCACGAGATGATGCAGCCCCCGCCAGGCGCTCTCCATCTTTTGGAACTGCTCGTGGTGCATCACGGCCGCGAGCTGCTTCGAGATCGCCGAGTCGATCGCCGCCACCGCCCGCGTGATCGTCCGCGACACGTTCTTGTCGAACTGGACGGTGCCCTTGAGCGACTCCTCGACGAGCGAGCGGATGAGCTCGTCGCGGCGGGGCTTCTCGACCGCCCGCGGCATGACGCTCGTGATCTGATCGAGCAGCCCGCCGGTCGTCGTGGCGGCAGCCGGAGCAGCGGCGGCCTCGGCTTTCGTCTCTCCCGTGCTCATTTCGAACCCTCCGATCCGGACCCATCGGTCGCCGGGGCGCCGCCGCCACCGATGCCCATCTCGCCGGCCAGTGCCTTGAGCTGTTCGTCGTTCTGCAGGATCTTCTCGAGCTCCGACTCGAGGCCGTCGGCCCGGTCGACCGCGCTGAGGAGATCGCGGAGACGGTTCCGCGTGTCGAGCAGCTTCCGGAGCGGCTCGACCTGCTCGACCACCTTCGCGGGCTCGAAGTCCTCGATCGACGAAAACTTCAGTTTCACCGCCATCTCGCTGCCGTCTCCGGCGAGCGTGTTCTCGACGCGGAATTCGGCGCCCGGCGTCATCCGCCGCATCACCTCGTCGAAGGAGTCGCGGTCGATCGAGACGAACTTCCGATCCTTGAGCGGCTTGAGCGGCTCCGTCGGCTGCCCGGAGAGATCGGCCATCACGCCGACCACGAACGGCAGATCCTTGACGACGACGGCCCCCTCGGTCTCGACCTCGTAGGTGATGTGCACCCGAGGCTTGCGCACCCGACTCAACTTGCCATGGACCGATTCAGGCATGATGCCGACCCTCGAACGGTGACGCGACGACCGGGCACGCCGGCCCGGATCTCAGCGAAGTGTGTCAGCGCTCGGGGTGGGTTGTCAAGCGACCGCACCGGGGCCGGAGTGGGGCTCAGCCGCCGTCGGCCCGCGGCGGATGCAGCCCCACGAACTTGAACAGTGCGTCGGCGGCCGAGCCGTCGGCGATCAACTCCCGGTAATACTCCGCCGGCGGCAGCCGGCCCAGCCGGACGATGTTGCGCAGCTGGGCGGCGAGGAGGCTGTGGGGGTCGTTTCGCTCGAAGAATCCGGCGATCTGCTCGAGTTGCCGAAAGGCGGCCTCCCGATTGGCGACGGGGCCGTCGGCGTGCGGGCCGGCTGCGGCGGGCGAAGCTCCGGCCGCCCCGGCCCCGACCGGCTCCGCCTCGGCCGGCACCGACTGCGGTGCGAAGATGCGGATCGCGGCGTCGCATTCCTCCAGCAGGGAGCGGATCGGCGCGGCCGGGATGCCGGCCGCGCCGGCCGAGGCCTCCTCGACGGCCGCGCACAGACCGTCCCAGGCGGTGCGGGCCGCCTGCAGATCGGCGAAGTTCTGCCGGAAGAACTCGACCGTGCTGCCGGCCACCGCCTGCGCGAACTGTTCGGGTGACGTGGCGCCCCGCGACACGGCCAGTTGCACCTTCTCACCATCCGTCTCGTTGACGAGATCGCGGCTGCTCTTGTAGTGGCAGAGGGCGAGCGGGTCGCCGCCGCGGTCGGAGGTGAGCGGGATGCGCATGATCGCCGGCTCGAGCAGGCCTTCGGCGTCGAGGCCGGCCAGCCGCACCAGCGGCATCGACCGCTCCTCGGTGCGGAGCTCGTCGGTGACCGGCCCGTCCTCGGGATCGGGTGCGGGGAAGAGGCCGCTCCAGCCCGCCTCCACCATGCCGCTGGTGGCGGTGAAGCCGGCGGCCAGACCCGCGAAGCCGTCGGTGCGGGCGAGCGCCTCGATCAACAGGGCGGCGATGCTCGTGTCGCGCGACACGTCAGAGAGCATCGCGACGGCCTCGTCGCGAATCTGCCGCCACAGTGGCACGGCCGCCGGCCAGCCGCCGGCGGCGGCGTCGCCCTCGTCCGACTGCCGTTCGATGCGGCGGGCCTCCTCGCGGAGGTCACGGAGCGCCGAGCGCCGGGCGCGCCCCGCCGCGTCGGCCTGGAGATCGACGCCGGCCGGCGCCTCCGCCGAGAGCGGCGCGCGAAAGACGTCCGGGTCGAGGTTCACGGTGGACATGAGAATGACGGCGCAGCGCGCCGAGGGATGGGCAGTTTGGGGGTTCTGTGTCGCGCAAGTATAGCCTCTCGTCCGCGGCGGCACGGCTCCCGCCGCGCAGCCCCGCCGGTTCCAGCCGGCGGCCGCGGACGGTCGCAGGGGTCGGGCAGGCGGCAGCGGATATGCCGCCCCGCGGTACGCCGCGGGCTACCGGAAAATCCGCCACAGGGTCAGCGCGACCGTTGCCGTCACCATGGCCGCCGCCGTGGCGACGAGGCCGGTCGACAGGAGCCGCTGGAAGCGATCCTGCCGGAGCCGCGTCGCGGTCCAGTCGAGGTCGCCCTGGCAGGCGAGCATCCGCTCGAACAGGCCGCGGCCGAACAAGCCGCCCTCTCCGCGTTCCGGCAGGACGAGCACGTAGCAGCCGGCGAACAGCGGCGCGGCCCCCGCGGCCGCGAAGTCGAAGGCGCGTTGCATGAGCCGCGTGATCGAATCGACGCCCGCGGTCCGCAGCACGCACAGCAGACGCAGCAGGGAGCGGTTCAGCTCCGGCCGTTCCGTCGCCTTCGGATCCGAGAGGAGGTCACCGATGACGTCGAACAACCGGCCCCCCGCGTTGAGGGCCACCGCCTCGATCTCCGGCGGTCCCGACGGGGTTCCGAGCGGGAATGCCTGGCCCACCGTCCGGGCTCGGTCGGCGGCCGGCAGCAGGGAGCCGAGTTCCTTGAACCCCGGGGTGCCGCCGGGGAGCGTGCAGCCCAGCACGATCGGCGCCCGGAGGCCGAACGCACCGGTCAATTGCTGGAGGTCCTCCGCGGCCGCGGCCGCCAGACCGGCGGTCCGCGCCTGGTCGTCGGCCCCGAGTTCCACCGGCGCCACCACGGCGATGCCGTTGACCGGCGCGAGCGGCCGCCGGGCCGCCACGATCCGCTCGCACAGGGCCGTGATCCGATCGTAGGCTTCGGCGCGCTCTCCGGCGGAGAGGCCCGTGGGGCGTGCGGTCGGCGCGGCCGTCGCCGCCGCGCCCCGCCGGGCCGCCGCCGCGACGGTGCAGGTCTGCCCGATCGCCGACAGGCAGACGAAGATGGCGTCGTGCCCGGCATACACGTGCAGAGGCGCGCTGCCCGGCGGGGCGCTCACCACGACGAACGGCACCGGTGCCATCTGCATCAGCGCCCGTTCCTCGTCGCGGCCGTCGGTGCCCAGCACGATGAACAGCGGCGCGTTCCGCAGATCGACCTGCTGCCGCGACAGCTCGGCGAGCGACTCGCGCCACGCCTGCTCGATGTCGCGCCAGCGCGACACCTCCTCGTGCAGCCACAGCCGCATGGCGTAATAGACGAACACCGGCACGAGCACCAGCAAGAGCAGGAGCAGCATCCCCTTGCCCGGCGTCCACCAGGCCTGGAAGGTGAGCCGCCCCCCGCCGACCAGCACGAACACGAGCGTGAGCACGCAGAGCAGGAGCTGGACGACGCCGACCGACCACGCGATCCGCGCGGGCAGCGAGAGTGCGAGGAAGCGACGGAACAGGTCCGTCGCCAGCCTGAACGGGAGCGTCAGCAGAGCCGTGAGCCAGGCCATCTCGGATCCGTACGGCGTTCGGGGGAGGCGTTACGATACCACGAAGGCCCACCAGCCGGTCACGACGGCGACCAGCGCGGCGACGACGGTGCACAGCGCCTGCCAGATGATCTTCACGGGGCTCACGAGCGGCGGCGCACCGGCCAGTTCGACGGCCCGCGTGCGCACCGACGGCCGGCCTTCGTCGAACTTGAGGCCCTGGCCGTTGGCCCGCATCCAGGTCTTCAGCGCCTCGGGGTCGTCCCGGAGGATTCCGCGGAACCCCATCGAGACGGCGGCCGCGTAGACGGTCACCGCGTCGCGCGTCGGGTACGACGCCGCCTTCGTGGCCCGGTCGAAGAACTCGGTGGCCCGCCTGCGCGTGCCGAACAGTTCGATCTCGAGCGGATGATTCTCCCACCAGCCGCTGCCGGGCCACGTGACGTCGACGATCAACAGTTCGTCCGCCACCGCCGCCAGCGCGTAACTGGCCAGGTGCCACTCCTCGGCCCGCGGCCCGCGCAATTTTCGGGCCGCCGTGGCGAACCCGGCCAGCAGGCCCGCCCGCTCGCGGTCGGGCGGTTCCGTCGTGCCGCGGGCGGCCCGTTCGCACAGGTCGACCACGTCGAGGATCAGCGGCGCGACGGCGGAGGCGAATTCGGGGCTCATGGACGCGGGAGAATGCCCCTCATGACGACGGCACCGCGAACATGGCGAACTCGAGCGCCGCCGCCCGCCCCTCGAAGGCCACCTGCACGCGCCGGCGGCCCACCAGCTCCTCGCCCCCGATGATCGACGAGTCGCGGAGTCGGATGGCGAGCCCCTGGGCCACCTGCACCGCCCGGTAGGCGGGGCTTTCGGTTCCGATCCGATAGTAGAGCCAGCCGCTGCGGGCGGGGAGGGCGCGAGGGGCACGGTCGAGCGTCAACAGTTCCAGCCCAGGCAGGCCCAGGCGGAACAGCCGGTCGACCTCGTCGGGGCTGCCCAGCTTCCAGTCGAGGTGGGCGTTGCCGGTGAGCAGGCGGTGGCACTCCTGCTCCGGGATGTCGCCGTGAAGCACGCCGACGTAGCACTGCCAGTCGCTCCGCAGCCACTTCGGATCCATCGTCACCGCCAGCGTCGCCGGAGCGGTGCCCACGAAATATCGCTGCTCGAAGTCGAGGCTCACGACGCGGCCGATCATGTTCTCGATCCGGGTCTTGACCTCGCGAAACACTCCGGCCAGGTCGTCGTGGTCGTAGAGCGGCAGCTCGGTCTGGCTCCGCTGCGGCTCGAACACGGCCAGCTGCCCGGCCACGCGGCAGAGTTCCATGTAGGCCAGCCGCGGGTGCACGCCCGGCGCGAACGCGATCACCCTCAGGGCGGCCTGCGCCTCGAGCAGCTTCGAGAGCATCATCAGCCGGTCGAGGTCGCCGGGCTCCGAACTCGAGAAGCCGACCTGTCGGCTCACCGCCTGGGCCGACAGCACCTCCACCTTGCGGCTGACGAGATCGTAGACGCCGCGGACGACGTCGAGCCCCAGGGGGGGCCAGGCGTCGACGGAAAGCACCGGTGGAAAATATCCGGAGTCGATCTCGGGGGCCGCCTCGCGGTTGCCGGCTCTGCGGATCTGCGCGATGGGGAGCAGTTCGAAACCCGAGAGATCCTCCGTGGAGAGCTTGAGCCGGATGTTGAGCCGGCGGAACTCGATTTCCTGGTCGTTGCCGCCGCCCGTGTCGTCCTGCACGGGCCGCCGCATCACGCTCGAGCGGCTGCGGTCGGCCGGCCCCGGCGGCGACACGTTCGCGGCCCCCGGATCGAACCGGGGCACGGCGAGGTAGATCCGCACCGTGTCGACGTCCCGGAGCGGCTCGTCGAGCGTGGCGG
>RGVT01000094.1 GCA_010027105.1 Planctomycetia bacterium | reverse complement strand
CGCGGTCACGGCCGGCGATCGCTCTCGCCACAGCTTCGGGCGGCGGCGAGAGCGGACCGAGGCGCGGGTGCTCTACGGGATAGTCGTAGACCCCTCGGGCCAGCCGGCGGATCGACCCCGCACGAACAAGCCTGTGCAGGGCAACATCAATCGCCCTTCGGTTTCCGAGGTCGAGAAAATCCGACGGCACAACGACGCATCCCCGCCCCCGACGCCGGAGGGCGGCGAGGATTCTCGCGTCGAGCGAGTCTGGCGACTTCTGACGACCTGGCATGTAAGAAAAAGTAGCACGTTCTTCTTACGGAATCAAGAGGATAGCCCGGTCAATGGCACTTCCGCAACAATTTCCGAATCGACGAGTTGCTCTTGAGTTCGAGTTGGTGCCTTCCGGGCCGGTTGTGCGGGCGTTCCCAGGCCCCGGCCCCCCTCTGAATCGACGATTTTTCCTGCTCGGCGGAGAGTCTCTCCTCATCCAGGCATGGATAGGCTCTTCGGGATGACCTCACAGCGAGTGGATGTCGATCGCGGGCAGGTCTTCTATCCGTCCTTGGAAGACATCGCGGTCGTCATGAACCTGCACGAACTCGCCCCAGTCGGTGGGCGGGCCCCGGGCCGCCATCAGAAAGGCGTGGCCGCACCGTGTGCACCGGGCCCGGGCGAACCCGTGGCACAGGATGGGAACAGAGTGCGACCACATGCGGGGCCGCCTCCGATCGCCCTCTTCAAGAAAACGAGAGCGGGGCCCGGGAGGGGCAGAATCGCGAGCGTTTGTCTCGCCCCGCGAAGATCACGCAGGACATCCGCGAGATGGCGGCGGCCGAGGCGGCGAAGGGGGGCGTTGCCACGCCTTGTGAGCCGATGGCGATCCAGCTGCCGGAGGTCCCGGGAATTCGCAGTGGAATCCGTGCGGAGCGGATGACGGCTCGAATTCTCGGTACGATTTCCTCATGGAACTGCTACGGGAATCCATCGCTGTCCGAACCTCCGCGTGCGAGCGGGAGCGGCTCGCTGTCCGTGAGCGGCTGGCAGCTGCGCTCAGGGAGTATCTGCCGGCGGGCAGCCGGGTGTGGCTGTACGGCTCCTTGATCGAGCCGGGGCGGTTTCGCGAATGGTCGGATATCGACCTGGCACTCGAGGCCGATCCGCCCGCGATGAGCATCTACCTGCTGGCGAGCCTCCTGACCGAGCGGTGCCTGCGGCGCGTCGATGTCTGCCTCATGACCGAGACGCGGCTGGCAACGGCGATCCGCCGCAAGGGGGAAGTATGGACCGTATAGGACTGGAAAAAGGTGACAGCCACCATTTGCCGGTCGCCGCAGGCGACACGGCCCCGGCCAAAGGCCGGGGTCTCCAGACAAATGGTGGCTGTCACCTTTTTCCTCACCGCGACATGACGGCCGCCCAGGCCGCCGGCACGCCGAGCGAGCCGGTGGCGATTCAGTTTCCCTGAGCGGCGTCGGCGGCGGCCACGGCCTGGCGGAGCCCGGCTCGCGTGACGAGGTGGATGAGAAACCCCACCGGGCCGGCGAAGAACGTGAGCACGAGGGCGAGCGTGCGCAGCGGCCAGGGGATGCCGAGGCGGAGGGCGTCGCGGGCGATCCAGGCGCCCACCACCATGTCGAACACGAGGTAGTGCGTCCACGCGGCGGCGAACACCCAGTCGTCGGCGAAGGCGCTCCTGAGGCCGGCGAGCGTCGTGAGATCGTCCGGTGGCGGCCCGCCGCTCGCCAGTTTCCAGCCGATCACGGCGGCGTAGCAGGCCGCGAGCAGCCCCGGCACGACGATCGCGCAGAGCACGTGCGACACGAACCGCCTCGCGGGGAATGCGACGAGCACGATCCAGGCCACGAGGGCGACCGTGTTCGTGACCTCGAAGAGCCGCTGCGGCGTCAGGAGGTCGCCCGGGCCGCCGTTCACTTGCGGCTCCACCCCGTGCCGTCGGGGCGATCTTCGAGCACGATACCGGCTTCGGTGAGCTTGGTGCGCACGAGGTCGGCCGTGGCGAAGTCCTTCGCCTTGCGGGCGTTGGCCCGGATCTCGATCACGAGCTCCATGAGCTTCGCCACGAGCCCTTCGTCGGCACCGCCGCCCGGTGCCTTCGGCTCCGTGAGGAAGAGCCCGAGCACCCCGGTGAGTTCGCGCATCACGAGCAGCATCGCGTCGAGCGTGGCCATCTCGGCCACCGGCTTTTTGGCTTCAAGGGAATGCTGGTCGATGAACTTGTTGACGACCCGCACGAAGTCGAAGAGCGTGGCGATCGCGATCGCCGTGTTGAAATCGTCGTCCATCGCCGCGAGGAACTTGTCGCGGAGGGCCTTTGCTTCGGCGCCGGCCGCGGCCACGGCCGCGTCACCCTCGCGGCGGTTCCGGCAGGGCAGGGCGTAGAACGAGGTTCCGCTCACGCGCTCGTAGCGGGCAAAGAGTCGCTCGAAGGCCTCCATCGCCCGGGCGCTCTCGCCGAGCGGCTCCTCGCCGAACTGGATCGGGCTGCGGTAGTGCGTGGAGAGCAGCAGCATCCGGATCGCCTCGGGACGATGGCGGCCGAGCAGATTCTTGAAGGGCTCTGCGCCGGTCGACTTCGAAATCTTCGTGGCAGCCTGTGCAGCCGCTTGGTCGGCTGCCGACACCTGCGCAGCGGCGTCCTCGGCCGATCCCGCCTCGCCGCGCGGCCTCCCGCCCACCTTGCCTGCCGCCCCGGCGGCCTGCATCAGGCCGTTGTGCATCCAGAACGTGGCCATCGGGCAGTCGTGGAGCGACTCGCTCTGGGCGATCTCGTTTTCGTGGTGCGGAAACACGAGATCGAGCCCGCCGCCGTGGATGTCGAAGTGGGGCCCCAGCAGGGCCTTGCTCATCGCCGAGCACTCGATGTGCCAGCCCGGCCGGCCCGGGCCCCACGGGCTTTCCCACTCGGGCTCGCCCGGCTTCGCCTTCTTCCAGAGCGCGAAGTCGGCCGCCGACCGCTTCCGCTCGGCAGTCGAGCCACCCTCGCCCTGGGTCCGCTCGACGGAGCGGTTCGTGAGCTTGCCGTAGTCGGCGTCTTTCGTGACGTCGAAGTAGACGTCGCCGTCGCTGGCATAGGCATGGCCCTTGGCGATCAGCCCCTCGATGAAGGCGATGATCGTGCCGATGTGCTCCGTGGCCTTCGGCATCCGGTCGATCCCGGTCACGCCCAGGACGGCGAGGTTTTCGAGATAGTCGGCCGTCATCTCCGCGGCGAGTTTCGCCATCGTCGTGCCGCGGGCCGCGCTCTCGACGATGATCTTGTCGTCGACGTCGGTGATGTTGACCACCCACGGAGGTGCCGCTTCACGGTGTCGAAGATCACCGGGCCCACCATGTGGCCGATGTGGCTCGGCTTGTAGACCGTCGGCCCGCAGAGATACATCCCCACGTGCCCCGGCTTCACGGTCACGAGGGGCGCTTTTTTCTTCGTGAGCGTGCTGTAGATCTCGATCTGCGGAAGGGCCGTCGCCGTCGTCATCTCGCCTCCGTTCCCGTCGTTCAGTCCCGCCGTGCCCGCTCGACGAGCACGACGCATTCCGCGGCGATCGCCAGTTCCTCGCCGATCGGGCCGACGTGTTCGCCCGTCTTGGCCTTGAGCCACACGGCCGAGACGTCGACGCCGAGGATGCCGGCGATCCGTTCGCGAATCCGCTGCCTGGAAGGAAGGATTTTGGGCCGCTGGGCGAAGATCACGCAATCCAGGTTCACGACCCGCCAGCCTGCGGCGGTCACGCGGGCGTGGGCCGCGTGGAGCATGTCGGCCGAGTCGCGCCCCTCGTTGGCCGGGTCGTCGTCGGGAAACATCTCGCCGATGTCGCCGAGCGCGGCCGCGCCGAGCAAGGCGTCGGTGACGGCGTGGAGCAGCACGTCGGCGTCACTGTGGCCGATCGCCGTCTTGTCGTGCGGAATCCGAATGCCACCGAGCACGAGCGCGTCGCCGGCGCCGAGGCGGTGGGTGTCGTGTCCGAGCCCGATCCGAAACATGCCGCTGCTCCCGCCGCATCGACGCGGCCGAGCCGACGTTTTCGCCTATACTCCCCGCATGCACAACTCCCATGGCGGGCCCGCCTCGACCGATGCCGTGATCGAGGTCGAGGGGCTCGCCAAGAGCTACCGCGTGTTCGACAAGCCGGAGGGCCTGCGCGCGAGCCTCAAGGCCCTCGTCCACCGCCCGAGCCGCGTCGTCGAGGCCTTGAAGGGGGTGAGTCTCACGGTGGGCCGCGGCGAATTCGTGGCGCTGCTCGGGCCCAACGGCGCCGGCAAGACCACGTTCCTGAAACTGCTCTCGGGGATCATCACGCCGTCGCGGGGCACCGCACGGGTGCTCGGCCACGTGCCCTGGGAGCGGGCCGACGACTTCCGCCGCCGGTTCGCCCTCGTCATGGGCCAGCGAAACCAGCTCTGGTGGGACCTGCCCGCGGCCGAGAGTTTTCGGCTCCATCGGGAGATCTACCGGATCGAGCCGGCCCGGTTCGAGCGCACCCGCGACGAGCTCGTCGACCTCCTCGGCGTGCGGAAGCTCGTGCTCCAGCCGGTCCGCGACCTCTCGCTCGGCGAGCGCATGAAGCTCGAACTCGTGGCCGCGCTCCTCCACGAGCCGGAGGTGCTGTTTCTCGACGAGCCTACGATCGGCCTCGACGTGGTGGCCCAGCACGCACTCCACCGGTTTCTCGCCCACGTCCAGGCCGAGCGGAAGATGACGATCGTGCTCACCACGCACTACATGAAGGACGTGGCCGCGCTCTGCCGCCGGGCGATCGTGATCACCGGCGGGTCGATCCTCTACGACGGCTCGCTCGACCAGATCGTCGATCGCTTCACGACGCACAAGATCGTGACCCTCGACCTCGACGAGGCGCCCGATCGCGAGGAGTTCGCGCGGCTCGGGTTCCCCTGCGAGATCCGCGGGCCGCAGGTGACGCTGCGGATCGATCGGCAGCGGATCGCCGACGTGCTGCCCGAGATCCTCCGCGGCCGGCAGGTGCGCGACGTGTCGGTGGAGGACGTGCCGCTCGAGGAGATCGTGGCGGAACTCTTCCGCTCGGGGGGCACCGCGGCCCCCCGCGAGCCGGCGGGGGCGGGTGCATGAGCCGGGCCGTCACCACGCCGCGCTTTCCGGGCCTGCGGGCCTGGTTCACGATGCTCGTGATCTGCCTCGAGGAGCGACTCGCCTACCGGGGCGACTTCATCCTCGGCACCGCGATGCGGTTCCTGCCGATCGTGACGCAGGTGTTCCTCTGGACGGCGGTGTTCGCCGCCACCACCCGGACCGACATCGCCGGCTACTCCCGCACCGACATCGTGGCCTACTACCTGCTCACGATGGTGACGCGGGCCTTCTCCAGCATGCCGGGCCTCTCGGGGGGCATCGCCCGCAGCGTCCGCGACGGGTCGATCAAGAAGTATCTCGTGCAGCCGGTCGACTACGTGTCGTTCCTGCTCGCGGCCCGGATCGCCCACAAGCTCGTCTACTACGTGGTGGCGGTCGTCCCGTTCGCAGCCGTGTTCTTCCTCTGCCGCGGCTACTTTCCGTCGGCGCCCGACGCAGCCACGATCGCGGCGTTCCTTCTCGCGCTCCTGCTCTCCTTCCTGCTCGGCTTCTTTCTGGAGGCGACGCTGGGGATGCTCGGCTTCTGGTTCCTCGAGGTGTCGAGCATCATCTTCGCCTACATGCTCGTGCAGTATCTGCTCTCGGGCCACATGTTTCCGCTCGACATGCTCGCCGGCGTCCCCACCGGCCTCGCCGGCGTGAGCGTGGCCGACGTCGTCCGCTGGCTGCCCTTCGAATACACCGCGTATTTTCCGGCGGCGGTGTGGCTGGGGAAGATCCGCGGGGCGGAGCTCGCGCGGGCGCTCGCGATCGAGGCGGGCTGGGTGGTGGCGATGGCGGTCGCCTGCCGCGTCGCCTGGTGGCGCGGCACGCGGCGCTACAGCGCATTCGGAGGCTGACTTGGGCAGGTATCTCTCGATCTTTCTCACGTTCACCCGGGCGTGCCTCGTGCGCGACATGACGTTCAGGACGAACTTCGTGATCGAGTGCCTGACGAGCCTCGGCTGGATGTCGATGAATCTGGCCTTCTACCTGCTCGTCTTCCAGTTCACGCCCGAGATCGGGAAGGGAACTGGCTGGACGAGGGAGCCGTTCTTCGCCTTCGTGGCCACCGGGCTCATCATCAACTCGATCGTCCAGGCGCTCTTCATGCCGAGCGCCGAGGAGCTCACGGAGATGGTCCGCACCGGCGGGCTCGACGCCGTGCTCGTGCAGCCGCTCGACGCGCAGTTCCTGCTCTCGATGCACCGCGTCGACTTTTCGTCGTTCGCCAACGGCCTGGTCGGCGCGGGGCTGCTCGGCTGGGCAGTCATGCGGATGGACCATGCCCCGCCGGCCGCGGCGTGGCTGCTGTATCCGCTGCTCATCCTCTGCGGCGTCGCGATCCTCTACAGCCTCGTGATCATGCTCGCCGCCGCCACGATCCTCCTCGGACGCAACCAGAGCCTCTACGACTTCTGGTTCTACATCACGAACTTCTCCCGCTACCCCGCCGAAATCTATGCCGGCCCCTGGGGTGGCCTGCTCCGCGCACTGTGCACCTTCGTGATCCCGATCCTGCTCGTCGTCAACGTGCCGGCCCGCGTCATCACCCAGCCGCTGGAGGGGCGGGGCTGGGCGCTCGTGGGCCTGGCCGTCGGCGCGGCCCTGCTCGCGCTCGTGGTGTCGCGGCTCGTGTTCCAGGCGGCGCTCGTGAAGTATCGGAGCGCATCGAGCTAGCCATGAACACGCTCCTCGCCTGGCTCAGGCTGCTCCGCATTCCGAACCACGCCACCGCCGCGGCCGACGTGCTCGCCGGCTTCCTCATCGCCGGACGGCTGCGCGAGGTGGTGCCCCCGCCCGCCGCGTTCTGGTGGACCCTCGGCGCGAGCCTCGCGTTCTACGCCGCCGGGATGGTGCTCAACGACGTGTTCGACGTCGA
Organism: Planctomycetia bacterium; assembly: GCA_010027105.1. Taxonomy (GTDB): domain Bacteria; phylum Planctomycetota; class Planctomycetia; order Pirellulales; family UBA1268; genus RGVT01. Next base: position 1,846 of record RGVT01000094.1, on the reverse strand, counting down.
GCTCGACCGCCGCGAGCGGCCGGAGCGACCGCTGCCCGCGGGTGCCATCGCCATCGGCACCGCCGCGGCCGTGGGCCGCGGCCTGCTCACGCTCGGCAGCCTGTGCGCATGCCTGGCGGCCTTCGGCTCGGCCCATCCCGCCGTCGCGCTCGTCGGCGCGGGGCTCGCGGCGGCCGTGTGGACGTACGACCGGTACGCGAAGCCGACGGCGTTCGGCCCGGCGGTGATGGGCGTCTGCCGCGGGCTCAACTGGCTGCTCGGAATGACGGTCGCGGGAGGCCCCGCCGCGCACGAGTGGTTGATCCCGATCGGCATGGGTCTCTACGCCGGCGGCATCACCCTCTACGCCCGCGACGAGGCCCACCGCAGCCGCTCCGGCACGCTCGCGATCGCCACGCTCGCGATGCTCGCCGGCCTGTGCATCGCCGGCGGGTCGACCTGGCTCCTGGCGGCCGCGGGCGGCGGCGCGGCGTGGCTGCGAACCGGGCGGCTCGACGCCTGGCTCCTGCTCTGGGGCGTGCTCGCGGCGTCGATCCTGCTCCGCAACCTGCTTGGCATCCTCGACCCCCGGGGCGGTCGCGTGCAGCAGTCGGTGGGCAACGCGATCATGTCGATGATCACCCTGGCGGCGGTGCTCGTGCTCCCGGCGTGCGGCGAGGCCTGGGCGATCGTCGTCCTGCTCCTGCTCGTGCCGTTTCTGTTCGGGCGCCAGCTCGTCTCGGCCACCTGACCGCGTCCACGCGTGCCCGTCATGCTTCTCGGCTCCAGCACCAACGGCATCGGAGACATCCCCCCGCTCGACGCGCTGCCGCTCCTGCGTGACCTCGGCTACGAGTCGCTCGCGATCACGCCCGATCGCCACCTGCTCGATCCGTTTTCAGACGGGATCGCCGCCGAGGTGGCCTGCTGGCGGAAGGCCCTCGACTCCGCCGGCCTCGCCCGCGTGATCGAGACGGGCGCCCGCCACCTCCTCGACCCGCTCCGCAAGCACGAGCCGACGCTCGTCTCGCCCCACGGCCGCGACCGCGACCGTCGCACCGACTTTCTCGTGCGGGCTCTCGACCTCGCCGTGGAACTCGGCGCGCCGGTCGTCTCGCTCTGGTCGGGCACCGCCCGTGACGCGGCCGACGAGGAGACGCTCTGGCAGCGGCTGACGAGCGGCCTGGGGCCGGTGCTCGAGCGCGCCGCGGCCCGCGGCATCCTGCTCGGCTTCGAGCCGGAGCCCGGCATGTTCATCGACACGCTCGCCCGCCAGGCCATGCTCCACGAACGGCTCGGCAGGCCCGAGCACCTGCGGCTCACGGTCGACCTCGGCCATCTCGAATGCATGGGCGAACGCCCCCCGGCCGCGCTCCTCGCGGACCGTGCGACCGAGATCGTGAATACCCACGTCGACGACATGCTCGCCTGCCGCCACGAGCACCTGCCGCTCGGCACCGGCGACGTCGATTTCCCGCCGCTGCTCCGGGCCCTCTCGGCCGCGGGCTACACCGGCGGCCTGCACGTCGAACTCCCGCGCCAGTCACACCGCTGGCTGGAGACGGCCCGCGAGTCGGCCGCGTTCCTGCGGGGAATGCTGGGCAATCGGTGTCGAGCGACCTGACATCGACCCGCAGCTACGAGATGGGGAGGCTTCGGGCCACCCGTGTCCCTCGAGCCGGCGTATTTGACCAGCGGAGCCATGGATGGCGCAGCGCAGGCAAATCCGAGTGAGCCGAAGCCTGGAGGGCAATCCTGTTCGGCACAAGATTGCCTGACCGTGGGGCAAGCGTCCCGCTTGCTGTAGGACAGGCTTCAGCCTGTCATGCCTCAACGCGCCCGCGCCGGCTCGGGGTTACCCCGTACC
>RGVT01000093.1 GCA_010027105.1 Planctomycetia bacterium | reverse complement strand
TCGTGATCATGACCGACGCCGACGTCGACGGCTCGCACATCCGCACGCTCCTGCTCACCTTCTTCTACCGCCAGATGTACCGGCTCGTGGCCGAGGGGCACGTCTACGTGGCCCAGCCCCCCTTGTTCCGCGTGCGGTCGAAGAAGCAGGTGTATTACGTGCAGACCGAGGAGGAGATGAAGACGCAGCTCCTCGACCAGGGACTCGGCGAGGGCGTGTTCCTGCCGGGGGATGGCCGGGAGGTCGCCGGCGACGCGATGCAGAAGCTCTGCCGCACGCTCGCGGGGCTCGAGGACGCGCTTCTGGCGCTGGAGAAGCGTGGGATCAGCCTCCGCGACCACGCGGCCCGCCGCGATGCGGCGACCGGCAAGCTGCCGATGTACCACGTCTATTACGGCGCCGAGGAGCACTGGTTCAACAGCCGCGACGAGTTCGAGGCGTTCGTGAAGGCCAAGGAAGAGGCCGCCGGCGGCACGCTCGCGGTGGGCCGGATCGAGGAATCGGTCGCCGCCGGCGACGCCATGCCGGGCACCGCCCACGGCACGGGCAAGGACCAGCTCGTCGTCGTCGACCTCCACGAGGTGCGGAGCATCAACGCGGGGCTGAAGGAACTCGAGGCCATGGGGTTCGGGATCGACGCCCTCATGCCGGTCGACCGCACCGGCAGCGAGTCGCCGCGCTACACGCTCCGCCGTGGCGAGAACGAGATCGGCCTCGAGGATCTCCGCGGCCTGCTCACGGCGGTGCGTCGGGCGGGCGAAAAGGGCCTGTCGATCACCCGCTTCAAGGGGCTCGGCGAGATGAACGCCGAGGAACTCCGCGAGACCACGCTCGACCCGGCCAACCGCACGCTGCTCCGCGTGACGATGTCCGACGCCGCCGCGGCGGACGATCTCTTTCGGGTGCTGATGGGGGAGAAGGTTGAGCCGCGGCGCGACTTCATCGAGCGGCACGCCCTCGACGTCAAAAACCTCGACGTGTAGGACAGGCTTCAGCCTGTCACGCCCACGTAGGACAGGCTTCAGCCTGTCACGCCCACGTAGGACCGGCTTCAGCCTGTCACGCCCACGTAGGACAGGCTTCAGCCTGTCACCCTTCAGCTTCAGCGGTCTTGTGAGCCGCTGCCGGCACGCGTCACGCCCGCCGCCGAAACGCGCGGGGGGAGACGCCGGCGACGCGTTTGAAGGCGCGGGAGAATTGCGAGACGTCGGGGAAGCCCAGGCGGGCGGCCGCCTGTCGGACCTGAAGCCCGTCGTGGGCGAGCAGATCGGCCGCGAGAGCCATCCGCTGGGCGAGGAGAAACTGGTAGGGGCTGCGCTCCCCGTGGCGGCGAAACAGCCGGCAGGCGTAGGCGGGCGTGATTCCGAACTCCCTGGCTCCCTGCTCGACCGAGAGCAGCCGCTCCCGCCCATGGGTCAAGAATTGTCGGAACCGCGAGAACGTGCCGTAGCCTGCCTCCGCGGCCGATCCAGGTGGCACGGCGCTCTCGGAGATCTTCGTGAGCAGCACGCCGAGGAGCTGCGTGCACAGGGCCTGGCTGTGAGCGGACTGGGCGAGGCCGCATTGCTGCAGCAGGTCGAACACGCCGCCGATCTCGTGCGGCCGGCTCACGGCGAGATGCCGGCCGGGCTCGAGGCGGGCCGCCCGCAGGCGGCCGAGCGCCTCGGTCCCCACGAAGTCGACGTAATACTTCCGCAGCCGCTGGCGCCGTGCGGTGCGAATTTCGTGACCGAATCCCGGCCCGTAGGAGAACACCGATCCCGGCCCGAGCGCCTCGGTGCGGCCCGCGAGGGTGAGGTGGCCCCGGCCGGCGGCGACGAACTCGACGCAGCAGTAGGGAAAATCATCGCGGGCCACGACGTAGTCCGCCCGCACCCGTTCCTCGCCGCCGCACACGACCACCAGCGGCCTCCGGCGGTCCGGCCGCAGGTCGAGGAAGTAGCGGCGGGCGGCCGACACCTGCCGGGACACGAACGGGGGCAGCGAGGATCGGGACGCGCGCCGCATGGAGGCCAAGAATAGCCAATATCCGGTCAAGAATCATCATTCCCGGCGGCTGTGGCGGCGGGCTATGCTCGATCGAATGAAATCTCTACCCCCGTTCTCGTTCGGCGTCGGCGACCGGTTCGCCCACGAGGCCGAGCCCCAGCTCGCCGCGTTCGAAAAGCTCGCCGGTCGCGGCGTCGTGGTCGCGCCGGTGTGGAACAAGTCGAATCGCGAGCATTCCTTCATCGGCAGCGAGCCGGCGAGCGTGCGGGTGGCGGCCGAGCGGGCGGTGGCCGCCCGGAACTGGCCGCACCCCTGGTTCGTCGACGCCGACCACATCCGCCTGGAGACGGTCGACCGGTTCCTCGCATCGAGCGACTTCTTCACGATCGACGTGGCCGACTCGATCGGGAAGCCGGCCCCCGAGAACGACGTCCGGGCCTTCGTGGCGAGGCACCCCGAGCTCGCGAAGCCGCTTGCCGTGCCGGGAATCACGAAGGTGATGCGGATGTCGGAGGACGCCGTGGCCCGGATCGCCGGGCACTACCTGCTCGCCTGCCGGGAGGCCGGGGCGATCTGGCGGCACATCGAGGCGGCGCGCGGGGGCGACGTCGTCGTCGAGGTGAGCATGGACGAGACCGACGAGCCCCAGACGCCGCCGCAATTGCTCGTGATCCTCGCCCTCCTCGGCGAAGAAAAGATCCCGCTCCAGACGATCGCGCCCAAGTTCACCGGCCGGTTCAACAAGGGGGTCGACTACGTCGGCGACCTCGTGCAGTTCGAGCAGGAGTTTTCCGACGACGTCGCCGTGTGCGGCTTCGCGGCCGCGCGGTACGGCCTGCCGGAGTCGCTCAAGCTCTCGGTGCACTCCGGGAGCGACAAGTTCTCGCTCTACCCCGTGATCCGCCGGACGCTCGCCCGGACCGGCGCCGGCGTGCATCTCAAGACGGCCGGCACGACCTGGCTCGAGGAGGTGATCGGCCTGGCCGAGGCGGGGGGCGACGGCCTGGCGCTCGTCAAGGAGATCTACGCCTACGCCCTCGACCACGTCGATGAATTCTGCGCTCCCTACGCGTCGGTGATCGACATCGACCGCGCGCGGCTGCCGCGGGCCGCCGAGGTCGAGCGCTGGAGCGGGCCGCAGTTCGCCGCGGCGATCCGCCACGTGCCGACCCACCCGGAGTTCAACCCGCACATGCGGCAGCTGCTGCACGTGTCGTTCAAGGTGGCCGCGAAACACGGGAGCCGATACACCGACCTGCTCGTGGCCAATCGCGCGATCGTCGCCCGCCAGGTCACCGCCAACATCTTCGACCGCCACCTCGCACCCCTCTTCCTCGGTCCCCCGTAGGACAGGCTTCAGCCTGTCACGGCCACGTAGGACAGGCTTCAGCCTGTCACGCCCACGTAGGACAGGCTTCAGCCTGTCACCCTCACGTAGGACCTCTTCAGCCTGTCACCCCGACCTCTTCAGCCTGTCACCCCACCCCCCATGCGCTCCGCAATCACGATCTGTCTGGTTCCCGAAGCGAAGCAGGGGCCGTTCGTGTTCCACGGGGGCCTCGAGGCGGGCTGCCGGGCGGCCGCCGAACTCGGGTTCGACGGGGTCGAGGTGTTTCCCTGCTCGGCCGCGGGGCTTTCGGCCGCGGAGCTCGCGCGGCTCCTCGATGCGCACGGCCTCGCGCTCGCGGCGGTCGGCACTGGGGCGGGCTGGGTGCGGCACGCCTTGCACCTCTGCCATGCCGACGCCGAGACCCGCGCCCGCGCCCGCGCGTTCATCGGCGAACTCGTCGACGCGGCCGGCGGGCTCGGGGCCCCGGTCATCATCGGATCGATGCAGGGCAGAAGTGACGGCCCGGTCGACCGGGAGACGGCGCTCGGCTGGCTCGCCGACGCGCTCCACGAACTCGGCGTCCGCGCCGCCCGCCACGGGCAGGTGGTGTTCTACGAGCCGCTCAATCGCTACGAGACGAACCTCTTCAACCGCCAGGAGGAGGCGGCGGAGTTTCTCCGCGGCCGTGGCATCGGCAACGTCAAACTCCTCTGCGACCTGTTTCACATGAACATCGAGGAAACCGATCTCGCCGCGACGCTCACGGCCTGCGGCGACCTCGTGGGCCACGTCCACTGGGCCGACTCCAACCGTCGGGCGGTGGGGTTCGGCCACACGGCCGTGGGTCCCGCCGTGGCCGCCCTCGAGGCGATCGGTTATCGGGGCTTTCTCTCGGCGGAGGTGTTTCCCCTGCCCGATCCGCTCTCCGCAGCCCGGCAGAGCATCGAGAGTTTCAGGACGTTCGCGAAAGGCTGACCCATGCTCAACGGTCCTCTGCTCCATCCCGGCATCCTCCGCGTGCTCGCCGAGTCGGGGCACCACTCCAAGGTGCTGATCGCCGACGGCAACTATCCGGCCACGAACAAGCGCGGGCCGCGGGCCGAGCTCGTGTCGCTGCAGCTCATGCCCGGCGTGCCCACGGTGGCGCAGGTGTTCGAGGCGATCCTCGGCGCCGTGCGGATCGACGAGGTGCACACGATGGGGGTCGATCGGGCCGATTCCTACGCGGCGGCCACGCCGGGCGACCCGCCGGTGTGGGCCGAGTACCGGCGGATCCTCGCCGCCGCGACCTCGCCCTGCACGCTCGAGCCGATCGTGAAATGGGAGTTCTACAAGGCGGTCGCCTCCGACGACCACGTGCTCACGATCCAGACCGCCGACACGCAGCCGTGGGCGAATCTGCTGCTCTCGCTCGGCTGCCGCACGTTCGGGTGATCGCCATGCAGACCCGCAGCCTCGGCACGACCGGCCTCCAGGTCCCGATCCTGGCCTTCGGGGCGAGTTCGCTCGGCCAGGAATTCCGCTCGATCACGCTCGACGAGGCCCTGGGGAGCGTCCGGGCCGCGCTCGAAAGCGGCATGCATCTCATCGACACGAGCCCCTTCTACGGCCGCGGCATGAGCGAGGTGCTGCTCGGCGTGGCGCTCAAGGGCGTGCCGCGCGACCGCTACCTGCTCTGCACGAAGCTCGGCCGCTACGACCTCGCCCACTTCGACTTCTCCGCGAAGCGGGTGGCCGAAAGCGTCGACGTGTCGCTCCACCGCCTCGGCACCGACCACCTCGACATCGTGCTCTGCCACGACGTCGAGTTCGTACCGCTGCAGCAGATCGTCGACGAGACGCTGCCGGCCCTCGAGAGGATCAAACAGTCGGGCAAGGTGCGATTCATCGGCTTCAGCGGCTATCCCCAGAAGATCTTCCGCTTCATCTGCGACCAGGCCGGCGTCGACTGCGTGCTCAACTACAACCAGTACACGCTGCAGAACACCCGCTTCGCCGACGAGACGATTCCCTTTCTCGAGGCCAGGGGTGTCGGTGTGATGAACGCGGGGCCGTTCAGCGCTCGGCTGCTCACCGACGCGCCACTGCCGGCCTGGCTCAAGGAGCCGGAGGAGGTGAAGGCGGCCGCCCGGAGGGCGGCCGAACTCTGCCGGGCCCGCGGCGGTTCGATCGCGAAACTGGCCCTGCAGTTTGCGCTCGCCAACCCCTCGATCGCGACGACCGTCGCGGGGAGCGCGAACCCCGCCAACATCCGGGCCTGGGCCGAGTGGGCCGCCGAGCCGATCGACGAGGCGCTCCTCAGCGACGTGCGGGCGATCTTCGCGCCCGTGAAGAACGTCGGGCACACCGAGGGGTTGCCTGAAAACAACTGAACCGATGACGATCGACGCGCACCAGCATTTCTGGAGGTATTCGCCGGCCGAATACCCCTGGATCGGCCCGGGAATGGACCGGCTGGCCAAGGACTACCTGCCGGCCGACCTCGAGACCGTCGCCCGGCCCGTGGGGGTCGGCGGGAGCGTCGCCGTGCAGGCGCGGCAGTCGCTCGCGGAGACCCGCTGGCTGCTCGACCTGGCGGCCGCCGACCCGTTCGTGCTCGGCGTCGTCGGCTGGGTCGACCTCAGGAGCGCGACGGTGGCCGACGAACTGGCGGCGTTCGTGCCCGACGAGAAATTCGTGGGCGTGAGGCATGTCGTGCAGGACGAGCCCGACCCGCGGTTCCTCCTCGGGGAGGCGTTCGTGCGGGGCGTGCGGACGCTGCACCGGTTCGGCCTGACGTACGACCTCCTGCTCTTTCCGCCGCAGCTGCCGGCCGCGAGCGAACTCGTCGGCCTGCTGCCGGAGCAGCCGTTCGTGCTCGACCACCTGGCGAAACCGCGGATCGAGTCGGGTGAGATCGTGGCGTGGCGGCGCGACATCGAGGTGCTCGCCGGCCACGAAAATGTCTGCTGCAAGCTGTCGGGCATGGTCACCGAGGCGGCGTGGCGCCGCTGGAAGCCGGCCGACTTCACGCCGTATCTCGACGCCGCGCTCACAGCCTTCGGCCCGGAGCGGCTGATGTTCGGCAGCGACTGGCCCGTCTGCCTCGTCTCGGGCGACTACGCCGACGTCGTGGGCATCGTCACCGACTTCATCGCCACCCTCTCCGCCGCCGAACAAGACGAGATCCGCCACCGCACCGCCCGCCGTTTCTACCACCTCCCGTAGGACAGGCTTCAGCCTGTCACCCCGTCGGCTTCAGCCTGTCACCCCGAGACCACCTGCCATGCAAGCCCTCCTCCTCGAAGAGCCGAAGCACTTCCGCTTCATCGACGTCCCGGAGCCGCAGTCGCCGGGACCCGGCGAGGCGGTTGTCCGCGTACATGCCGTCGGCATCTGCGGCACCGACTACGGCGGCTACCTCGGCACGATGCCGTTCTTCAGTTATCCGCGGATCCCGGGGCATGAACTGGGCGTCGAGGTCGTGGCCGTCGGCCCGGGGGTCGAGCAGGTGAAGCCCGGCGATCGCTGCTGCGTCGAGCCCTACATCAACTGCCAGGCGTGCTCCTCCTGCCGCCGTGGGCTCACCAATTGCTGCCAGCACCATCAGACGCTCGGCGTCCACTGCGACGGGGGCCTGCGGCCGCTGTTCACGGTGCCGGCCCGGAAGCTGCATCCGTCGCCACGGCTCACCCACGAGCAGAACGCGCTCGTCGAGACGCTCGCGATCGGCTGCCATGCGGTCGATCGCGGCGCGCCCCAGCCGGACGAGACGGTGCTCGTCATCGGCGCGGGGCCGATCGGCCTGTCGGCCCTGGAATTCGCGAAACTCTCCGGAGCCCGCGTGATCGTGATGGACATGGCGCCGGGCCGGCTGGCCTTCGTGCGGGAGAAGATGGGGGTCGCCGAGACGGTGGCCGCCACGGGCACCGATGCCGATGCCGCGGCGCTCGCGGCCCTCACCGACGGGCGGATGTGCGACGTCGTGATCGACGCCACCGGGAGCAACAGGAGCATGGCGGCCGCGCTGTCGCTGTGCAGCTTCGGCGGCCGGCTCGTGTACGTGGGGATCACGCAGGCCGACCTCGTGTTCCCGCACGCGCCGGTGATGCACCGCCGCGAGCTCACGCTGCTGGCCAGCCGCAACGCCCTGTCCCGCGACTTTACCCGGATCATCGCCCTGATCGAGGAGGGTCGGATCGACACCCGCCCCTGGATCACGCACCACACGCCGTTCGCCGACACGATCCGCGCGTTCCCCGCGTTCCTCGATCCGGCGAGCGGCGTCATCAAGGCCGTGGTCGAGATGCCGGCCTGAAAGGCGGCCGAGGGTTGCCGCTGGGCGTGCGGTCGGCTTGAATACCGGCGTCCGCCGTTTCCCGCGCCATCCAGGAGCCAGCCGCCGTGCCGAAACAATCCGTCGCCGACATCGACCCCCGCAGCAAGGCCGTGCTCGTCCGCGTCGACTTCAACGTGCCGCAGGACGATTCGGGCGCGATCACCGACGACCGCCGGATCCGCATGGCCCTGCCGACGATCCGCTCGATCCTCGACCGCGGCGGGAAGGCGATCCTGATGTCGCACCTGGGTCGCCCTGCCGGCAAGGGGCCGGAGCCGGCCTTCTCCCTGGCACCCGTGGCGAAGCGGCTCGGCGAACTGCTCGGCACGCCCGTCGCGCTCGCCACCGACACCGGCGGGCCCGATTCGCAGGCCAAGGCCAAGGCACTGCCCGCGGGCGGCGTGCTCGTGCTCGAGAACGTGCGCTTCAACAAGGGGGAGAAGAAGGGGGACGACAAAACCTACGTCGACGGGCTCGCCGCCCTGGCCGACGCCTACGTCAACGACGCCTTCGGCACCTGCCACCGCACCGAGGCGAGCATGCATGCGGTGCCGGTGGCGATGAAGGCGGCCGGCAAGCCGGCGGTCTCGGGGTTCCTGGTCGAGAAGGAGATCCAGTACCTCGCCGACGCGATCGCACGGCCGAAGCGGCCGTTCGTGGCGATCCTGGGTGGCAAGAAGGTGAGCGACAAGATCGCCGTGATCACGAACCTGCTCGCGATCTGCGACCACGTGCTGATCGGTGGCGCGATGGCCTACACGTTTTCGCTGGCACAGGGGGGCAGGACGGGAAAGTCGCTCGTCGAGACCGACAAGCTCGACCTCGCGAAGGACCTGCTCGCCCGCGCCCGGGGCAAGCTCGTGCTCCCGGTCGACACGCACTGTGCCGACGACTTTTCGGCGGCGGCGACCAAGAAGATCGTGAAGGCGGGGGAGATCCCGGACGGCTTCGAGGGGCTCGACATCGGGCCGGAGACGGCGCGGAAGTACGCCGAGATCATCCGTGGCGCGGGCACCGTCGTGTGGAACGGGCCGATGGGAGTCTTCGAGATGCCCCCCTTCGACGAGGGCACGCAGGCCGTGGCGGCCGCGGTGGCCGAGGCCACTGCCAGGGGTGCGGTCACGATCATCGGCGGCGGCGATTCGGCGGCAGCCGTCGAGCAGCTCGGCTACGCCGACAAGGTGAGCCACGTCTCGACCGGCGGCGGCGCGTCG
>RGVT01000092.1 GCA_010027105.1 Planctomycetia bacterium | reverse complement strand
GGGCTGCGTAGTAGAAACACTCGGCGTACGTCGGGCAGGCGCGGCCCATGCAGTTGCCCGAGTCGCTCTGCACCTCGTCCCACACTCCGTCGGTCGGCAAGGACATCCCGCTCGTGGCCGCGGTGATGCCGCGCGAGTTTTCGGCCGTGCTCGTGAAGGGGCGGGGCAACTACGCGAGCCGGCGGCGGCTTTCTCTCGCGCTCGAGCGGTCGGGGAGCCTGTTTCCCGACGCGGGCGAGCGGGCCGAGCTGCTCGAGATCGCCGCGTGGGCGAAGCACACGGCCGACGGGTCGCTGGCCGACCTCGAGAGCCTGCCGACCGACGGAGTGTGGGACGAGGTGCAGAGCGACTCGGGCAACTGCATGGGCCGCGCCTGCCCGACGTACGCCGAGTGTTTCTACTACGCAGCCCCGCGCAGGTGCTCGTCGTCAACCACGCGCTGTACTTCGCCGACCTCGCCGTCCGCCGCGCCGGAGCGAGCCTCCTGCCGGCACACGACATCGTCATCTTCGACGAGGCCCATACGGTCGAGGCCGTGGCGAGCGAGCACCTCGGCGTGGGCGTGTCGAGCGGCGGCATCGAGCGGGTTCTCGGGAAACTCTGGAGCGACCGCGGCGACCGGGGGCTGCTCGTCCATTACAAGATGCACGACCTCGAACCCGACGTCCGCCGCTGCCGCCGCGCGGCGGGGGAGTTCTTCGCGGCGGTGAAGGCCGCGGTGGCGGGACGCGACGGCCCGCCCTGGCGGATCGCGGCGCCGCACGTCGTGCCCGACACGCTCGGCGAGCCGCTCGCGGGCCTCGCACGGAAGGTGCGGGCGGCCGGCGACGGCCTGGCCAGCGCCGCCGAGCGGCACGACTTTCTGGCGCTCGGCGACCGGCTCGACGCGCACGCGGGCGCCGTCGCCACGTGGCTCGGGCAGGGCGTGGCGGGCAGCGTGTGGTGGGTCGAGGCGTCGCGGTCCAGGCGGGGCCGGGAGCGGATCACGCTCGCGAGCGCGCCCGTGGACGTGGGCGAGACGCTCCGGCGCGAGCTCTTCGACCGCGTGGGGACCGTCGTGCTCGCGAGCGCCACGCTCGCCGTGCGTGCACCGCGCGGGCGGCGCGACGACGACGAATACGCCACCGACGCGGAGCACGGCACCGACTTCGCGTTTCTCCGCGGCCGCCTCGGCGTGCCGGAGACGGCGCTCGCCCGCCGGCTCGGCAGCCCGTTCGACTACGCGCGGCAGGCACGGATCGTGCTCGTCGAGGGGATGCCCGACCCGGCCGATCGCGACGCCTTCGACGCCGCGTGCACGGCGCTCATCAAGCGGCACGTCGCGCGCAGCGAGGGCCGCGCGATGGTGCTCTTCACGAGCCACGCCGCGCTCGAGCGTGCCAGTGCGGATCTCGCGGGCTGGTGCCTGAGGCGAAACTACCGGCTCGTGAGCCAGGCCGACGGCCTGCCGCGGTCGCGGATGCTCGACGAGTTTCGCGCGCATCCGGCCAGCGTGCTCCTCGGCACCGACGGCTTCTGGCAGGGGATCGACCTGCCGGGCGAGCAGCTCGTGACGGTGATCATCGCGCGGCTGCCGTTCGCGGTGCCCGACCGGCCGCTGGTGGCCGCGCGGATCGAGGCCATCAAGCGGGCCGGCGGCAACGCGTTCGCCGAGTACCAGCTGCCCGAGGCCGTGCTCAAGCTCAAGCAGGGCTTCGGACGCCTGATCCGCACCACGAGCGATCATGGGTCCGTGGTGATTCTGGACCCGCGGATGCTCACGAAGCCCTACGGCCGCGTGTTCCTCGACAGCCTCCCGCCCGCCCGCGTCGAGATCGAGGCCTTCGACGACGAGTAAGGTGGCGGGGGGAGGGCAGGGGCGGCGCGATCGAACGATGTCATGAAGACGACAACTCGAGTTCGGCCCAGGTCGTGGGGTTGGAGTCCCACGGGTATTCGGGCGGGGCGCAGAAGGGGATGCGGCCGAGCCTGCGGTCGACGAGCGCGGCGCAGAAGCCCAGCCGAGGGATCTCCACGGGATCCCAGCCGGGCAGCGCCGCGGCGGAGATGAGGGCGTCGATCCGCCAGCCGTCGGGCAGGAGCTTTCCCTCGATGGAGACGGCGCCGGCCGGGAGCTCGGCCGGCACCTCGCTCGTGCGCGGAATCGCGGCGGCGACGGCCACCGCCCGGTCGGCGCCGCGGCCGCCGCCGGTCGGGAGGAGCGCGAGCCGCCGGCAGTAGCGGCCCGCCCGGTGGCTGTCGCCAGTGGGCCGCGTGGCGACCCAGAGATGGAGGCCGTCGCTGTCCTCCGGCCTGGCGGGCTGGCACCAGCGCGACACCCCGACGCCGCGGGCCACCCCGCGCACGCCGAGGCCAGCCTCGTTCCACGCCAGCCACAGGTCGAGCGCATCGGGCGCGTCGGCGAGCGCCGCGAGCGCCGGCAGCCGGCAGGCGTCGTCGAGCTGCGCGGCCGGCGGCGGCCAGAGCCTCGCGCGGCGCGGGCAGGCGAGGCGGAAGCGGAACGGGGCGGCGGGATTGACGAGCGGCGACATGGTTCGCGTTCGCATCTTATACTCGCGGAGACGGCCGGCGGAGGCCCCGCTGGCGTCGCCCATCCGCAGACGACGTTCGATGCGCGTGCTCATGGTGGCGAGCGAGGCGGCTCCGTTCGCCAAGACCGGGGGGCTCGCCGACGTGGCCGGCGCCCTCCCCTCGGCCCTCGCCCGGCTCGGCTGCGACGTCACGCTCGTGGTGCCAGCCTACCGCGAGGTGTTCGCGAAGGGGCTGCCGGTCGAGCCGACCGGGCTGTCGTTCGAGGTGCCGATGGGCGCCCGCCGGCTCGAGGCGCGAATCTTCGGCGGGCGGCTTCCGGGTGACGCGGCCCGCGTGTATTTCGTGGCCAACGACGGCTGCTTCGACCGGCCGACGCTGTACGGTGGCCCGCGCGACTACGCCGACAACGCCGAGCGGTTCATCTTTTTCGCCCGGGCGGCGCTCGAGTTCGCCGGCCGGGAGGAACGGCCGTTCGACATCCTCCACTGCCACGACTGGCAGGCCGGGCTGGTGCCGGCCTACCAGAAGCTCGTCTACCGCGGCTGGCCGATGCTCGCCGGCGCGCGCACGGTGATGACGATCCACAACATGGCCTACCAGGGCTGGTTCTGGCACTGGGACATGCTGCTGACGGGATTCGACTGGCGGTATTTCAACTGGCGGCAGATGGAGTGTCACGGCCAGCTCAACTTCCTCAAGACGGGCCTTGTCTTCGCAGATGCGATCACCACCGTGAGCCCCACCTACGCCCGCGAGATCCAGCAGTCGCCGGGCGGCTGCGGCCTCGACGGGGTGCTCGCGGTGCGGAGCGACGCGATCACCGGCATCGTCAACGGCATCGACACCGCCGCGTGGGACCCGGCGACGGATCCGTACCTGCCGCGTGGCTACGGCCCGGACGACGTCGTGGCAGGCAAGCGGGCGGCCCGGCGGAGCCTCGCGGAGCGGCTCGGCCGCGAGATCGCGGAGGACGTCCCGCTCGTGGCGCTCGTGGGTCGCCTCGTCGAGCAGAAGGGGATCGACCTCGTGATCGAGATGCTCGGCCGGATGGCCGGGGGTGGCCGGGCGCGGTTCGTGATCCTCGGCACCGGCTCCGTCGACACCGAGGAGGCGCTCGGGCGGCTGGCGGCGGAGCACCCCGGGGTGATCAACGTGGTGATCGGATTCGACGAGGGACTGGCGCACCTGCTGTTCGCGGCGGCCGACGTGGTGCTCGTGCCGAGCCGCTACGAGCCGTGCGGGCTCACGCAACTCTACGCGCTGCGCTACGGCGCGATCCCGATCGTGCGGGCCACGGGCGGGCTCGTCGACACGGTGGTCGACGCCACGCCGGAGTCGCTCGGCGACGGCCGTGCGAGCGGCTTCGTCTTCGACGCCTTCGACGCACGCGCCCTGGAGCGCGCTCTGGAGCGCGCCCTCGACGCGCATGGCGACCGGGATCTCTGGGACGGGCTCGTGCGCGGGGCCATGGCCCGGGATTGGTCGTGGGACACGAGCGCCCGGGAGTATGTCCGCCTCTTCGAACGCGTCCGCGCCGCCCCGCCGGTGGACGTGCACTGAAGCCGCCCGGACAGGCAAGGCGGGCAAGTTGAACGCGACCGTGCCGCGTGGCGGCTCGTCGGGGCGGGCTCTCCGCGCCGTTCGACCGATACGACTGGCATGAAGTGCCATCCACTCCTGTGCCTCGCCGCGGCCGTGCTCGCGTGTGCGGTGGCCGAGGCCGGCGGGGCGGGCCGCTGCCGCTCGTGCGGGCCCGGCCTGGCCGGCACCGAGACACCCTGCGGCGACACCGGCTGCGGGCCGCGGTATCGCGGCGAGATTCACGAGCCGAGTCGGTGCGATCCCTGCGACGCCTGCAACCGCTGGCGGGGCTGCGACGGCGCGACACAGGCGCCCGAGATGCTCGCCCCCTGGCAGCTGCCCCCCGGCCGCGGGTTCACGCCGCCCGAGCAGTTGGGCTACGCCACGCGCACCTGCCCGTAGGACAGGCTTCAGCCTGTCACGCCCCAACGTAGGACAGGCTTCAGCCTGTCATGCCCGTACGAAAAAAGCTTCAGCCTGTCACGCCCCAACGTAGGACAGGCTTCAGCCTGTCATGCCCGTACGAAAAACGCTTCAGCCTGTCGCCCCCGAGCCCGCCAGGAACGTGGCGGCGAACGTGATCTCGTCGCCCCGTTCCCGGCAGGCACGGCGCAGCACGTCGAGCGCGTCGCCGGAAGCGGCCAGTTCCACGAGCGACGGCAGCATGCCGGTCGCCTGCACCACGCTCGGCATGCCGCCCTCCGCCGGCCGCTCGAGCAGGGTCTGGAGGGCCTCGGCCGGCCGGCCGATCCGCCACAGGAGAAGCGCGAGCGTGTCGGCCGGCAGCGTGCCGGCCTCGTCGATCCGGGCCCGCGTGGCGGCGGCGCGAAAAAACCGCACCGCCGGCTCGACATCGCGGCCCAGTTGGGCCGCGTAAAACAGCCGCGACGCCGCGCCCACGTCCTCGAACGGTGGCTCGCCGGGATAGGTCGCCTCCGGCGGCAGTCTGCAGGCGTAGACGGCCAGTTGCCAGGCCTTCTCGATCACGTCCCGCGCCGTGGACACGCGGGCGATCCGCAGCACCGACTGCAGGTGCGAGACGTCGACATGGACGCTCACGTCGCCGACGAGGCCGGCCGCGACCTCCCGGTGAAGATGATCGACGAGCACGGCCGCGGCCGCCTCCTGCCGGGCGGCGGGTAGCCGCGATACCGCCTGCTCGTAGGCCGTGATCGCGTTGCACGTGCCCTGCGACCGAAGCACGATCTCGAGACCGAGGGCCGGGTCGATTCCCTCCCACAGGGCGACGTGCACGATCTCCTGGCGGAGCGTCTCGGCGGCCTCGTCGCCAGCGGGCGGGTGGGCGGCGAGGTCGCGGAGTTTCCGGGCCACCTCGGCCGGCTCGGCCGCGGCCCGCAGGTAGAGCCACGCGGCCGCCACCGCCCCCTCTCCGAGGAGCGGCCACCCGACCTCGCGGCAGGCCGCGAGCGACCGCTCGTCGAGCCGCGCACGTGCCTGGTCGTCGAGCGAGTCCAACTCGCCCGCCAGCGGCACTCCCAGAGCGGCGCGGGCCTCGAGCAGCCGCAGGTCGAAGAGGGCGTGCCAGCGGCGCCGCTCCACGAGCGACGACGCCAGCGTGGCGAACAGCGCGGCCGGGCCGCGATTCGCTTCCGCGGCGAGCGTGTCGAAGAGATCGGGCATGGGATCGCGGGAACAGGCTGAAGCCTTTTGGTGACAGGCTGAAGCCTTTTGGTGACAGGCTGAAGCCTTTTGGTGACAGGCTGAAGCCTGCCAGGACGGCGGCCGTGGCGGAAACGTTGAGGCTGTCGGCGATGCCGCGCATCGGCAGACGAATGGTCTCGAGTGTGATCGTGCCGGCGGCGGCGGCGGCGTGCCAGGCGGGCGTGATCCCGCGGGCCTCGCTGCCGAGGAGGATCGCGACCGGGCCGAGAAGAGCCGCCTCGTGCCACAGTCGCGCGCCGTCCGGCAGCGCGGCGACGACACGCCGTCGCTCGCGGGCACACCACGCGATCGCCTCGGGCGTCGTGGCCACGGCCAGCGGCAGCGTGAACACCGTGCCGAGGCTCGCCCGGACGGCGGCCGGATTGGCCGGATCGGTGCCCGCGCCGCAGGCGACGACGCCGGCCACCCCGGCCGCATCGCAGGTGCGCAGGATCGCGCCGAGGTTCCCTGGCTTCTCGATCCCTTCGACGACGAACACGGGGCGCTCGGTGGCGATCGCGAACGCGTCGAGGCCCTGGGCCCGGAAGCGGGCCACCGCCACGAGGCCCTCGTTGCGGCCGCCGAAGGCGACCTTGTCGAAGGGGCGGCGGGCGAGCGGGACGACCGCTGCGCCCAGAGCGCTCAGCGTGGCGAGAAGTTCGGCGCAGGCGGCGGAGGGCGCGGCATCTGCATCGACGAACGCCTCCACGATCTCGACGCCTGCGGCGACGGCGCGGCCGATCTCGCGCAGGCCGTCGACGAGCGTCAGGCCGGTCGTACGCCGGGCATCCGCGTCGCGGAGGCGGGCAGCGTCGCGCACCCGCGGGTTGGCCGTGCTCGTGATGGTTTCGCGAAACGTCATCGTGCTGGTGGGCGGCGGGCGAAGTCGCCGAGTGCGAGTGGCCGGCCGCCGGCGTCGTGGCACTCGAGCCTGCCCGACTCGACCGTGCCGCCGCAGGCTGTCTCCAGTGTGTCGTGGAGCCGGCGGTGATGCCAGCGCGGCGAGTGACAGGTGAGCAGGATGGGGCCGCGGCCCGACCGGTCGATAAGCGCGGCGAGGTCGGTGAGCAGTGGGCCGAGATCTCGGTCGATGGCAAAGGCCTGGCCCTTGGGGCCGTGGCCCCACGAGGGCGGGTCGAGGACAACGCCGTCATACCGCGCGCCGCGGCGGATCTCCCGGGCGAGGAACGTGCGGGCGTCCTCGCGGAGCCAGCGGATCGGCGCCGCTGCGAGGCCCGATGCGCGGGCGTTCGAGCGGGCGAGGTCGAGCGCCTGCGGCGACGCGTCGACGTGCACGACCTCGGCGCCAGCCGCTACGAGGGCGAGCGTCGCGGCGCCCGAATGGGCGAAGAGCGAGAGCATGCGGGCGGCCGGGGGCGTGACGGCGGCGAGCCAGCGCCACTGCTCCACCTGTTCGAGGAACACGCCGCACTGGCCCGACGGCGCCGGCCGTACCTCGAGCGCGAGCGTGACGGGCGCCGGCCCATCGAGCGGCATGTGCACGAGCCAGGGGTCGGGCACCGGCCGGGAAAATCGCCAGGTTCCGGCCCCTCCCCGGCCGGTCTCGAACACGGCCGCGGCCGCCGGCCAGGCGTCGGGGAGGCGGCGGCCGGGCAGGCCGGGCAGGGCCAGCGGGCGGTCCACGAGCACCCCGCCGAGCAGTTCCAGCCGCCGGCCGCCACCGAAATCGACGAGCGACGGGTCGCGAAACTTTCCGGCGGGAGCGGCGTTCATGTCCGGTGACAGCATACGCCACCATCGGGTGGCCCTGCGAAAGGTTCGACACGAGGAGATTCGTCATGAACGGGATCTGGAAGTGGGCGGCGGTCGTCGCCTGTGGCGTGGGGCTCGTGGTCGCGGTCGGCAGGATCGGCGCCGTCACGGCGGCCGACGACGCACCGGCGTACGAGCGCGGGGGCGGGGGCCCCGAGCGTCTCGATCGCCTCGTCGACAGGCTCGACCGCCTGCTCGAGCGGCTCGAGGAACGGTCGGGGCCGGGCGGCCCGCGTGGGGAACGGCGCGGACCGCCGCCGGGACGGCCGCGGCACGACGGCCCACCCGAGGAGGGCCCGCATGGCCGCCCCGATGGCGACGGCCCGCCGCACGATCGCCCGCAGTGGGGCGGTTCGCCACCGCGGCCGCCGCGCGACCTGCCTCCCGAGGCGCGGGAGATGCTCGAGCGGCGGCTGGAGGAGGGCCGCCAGCGCATGCAGCAGGCCCGCGAGGAGATCAAGGAGCGGATGGAGAAGGCGAAGGAAAAATTCCAGCAGCTCGAGGGGAGGGTGCAGGCCCTGGAGGCGGAGGTGGAGCGGCTGAAGGCGGCGCGGTGACCCCGCCGCATCCCCGGCCGCCGCGGCGAAGCGGGAGGTGATCGAGGCGGCGGTTCGTTTGGTGGCTGCGGCGGCGCGTGCTAGAATACGTCTGATCCCGCCGATCGACCTGGGCATCAGGTCCGCGTCCGGCCCTTCGGGGCCGCACGGCGACGCGGGTGTTTTCCGCGGAATTTTTCCATGGGATGCACCGCCGGCCGCAGCATCGCGATCGTGGCTCTGGCGGCGTGCTCTGCCGCGGTCTGGGCTGGTGCCGCCGAGCCGCAGCTCGACTTCAACCGCGACGTGCGGCCGATCCTCTCGGACCGATGTTTTTCTTGCCACGGGCCCGACGCCGAGGACCGTCAGGCGGGGCTGCGGCTCGACCTGCGCGACGCGGCGATACAGCCTCTCGAGAGCGGCGAGACGGCGATCGTGCCGGGCGATCACGCGGCGAGCGCGATCATCGCGAGAATCACGAGCACCGACCCCGACGTGGTGATGCCGCCGCCGCGGATCAACAAGCCGATCACGCCCGCCGAGGCCGATGTTCTCAAGCGCTGGATCGCGGAGGGGGCCGGATACCGCGGCCACTGGGCGTTCGAGCGGGTCGAGCGGCCAACGCCGCCGGAGGTCAAGAACGCGGCGTGGGCACGGACGCCGATCGACCGATTCATTCTCGCGCGTCTGGAGGCCGAGGGGCTGGCCCCGAATCCGGAGGCCGACAGAGTCACGCTGGCGCGGCGGCTCGCGCTCGACCTCACCGGCCTGCC
>RGVT01000091.1 GCA_010027105.1 Planctomycetia bacterium | reverse complement strand
GGGCCACGTCGAGGGCGAGCCGGTAGTTTTCCTGGAGGTCGATCACGAGGTTCGCCGTCGTGCCGGCCCGGATCGCCGGGAGCGCCGCGGCGTCTTTCTTCGAGTCGACGGCGATCCGCACGACGCCCGCCCCGGCCTTCCGCAGGTCTTCCACCTGGGCGAGCGTGGCCTCCACGTCCTGCGTGTGGGTGGCCGTCATGCTCTGGGTGGCGATCGGGTGGCCCGCCCCGACCGTGATCGAGCCGATCTTCACCGCCCGCGTCGGATTTCGAATGATCTCGACCACCGCCTCGCCTCCGCGAACATTACTGTCGACGACACCCAACAATAGCAGACCGCGGCCCGCCGGCGGAGTGCCATGCGCTACGAGCCCTGCCTTCATATCGTCCTCCACGAGCCGGAAATCCCGCCCAATGCAGGCAACGTGGGCCGCACCTGCGTGGCGATCGGGGCGAAGATGTGGCTCGTCCGGCCGCTCGGCTTCAAGCTCGACGACTACTATCTGCGCCGGGCCGGCCTCGATTACTGGGACGAACTCGAGTGGGAGGTGGCGGATTCCTGGGACGATCTCGCGGCCCGGCTCGGCCGCGCGGGCCGCGAGCCGAATTGGCTGCTCGAGGTGGACGGGCCGAGGCGCTACACGGACGTGACGTTCACGAGAGGCGACGTGCTCGTCTTCGGCCGCGAATCGACGGGGCTGCCCCGCGACCTGCTCGTGGCTTCGCCCGAGAAGCATCTCTCGATCCCGTCACGGCCGCAGGTGCGCAGCCTCAATCTCGCCAACTGCGTGGCGCTCGTCGCCTACGAGGCCGTGCGGCAGTGGGGCGGAGTGACGCCGTAACGCGACGCTGGCTCGGGGCCCCCGTGGGACAGGCTTCAGCCTGTCGGCGATTCTGACAGGCTGAAGCCTGTCCTACATCTCGATTTCGTAGCCCTTGCGATAGGGGCGCGCGAGCATCGCATTGGCCTGCTCGTCGCCCACGATCTGCTCCGTGGAGTCGTCCCACTTGAGCGACCGGCCCAGTCGGGCGCTGATGCCCGCCAGGTGGCAGATGGTGAGCATTTTCATGTGGGAGTGGACGTCGGAGATCGGTTCCTTGTTGTTCTTCGCGCACCACAGGAAGTTGGCCCAGTGCGCCTTGCGCTCGTTCTCCTGCATGGGCAGATTCTTGTAGACCTTCGCGAGGGCGCCTTCCGGCAGCGGGTTGTCCTTGAGCTGGTCGACCGGCTCCCCGGCGAGTTTGCCGCGGCTCACGAAGATCCGACCCTTGTTTCCCTCGATGAGCACGCCGTTGTCGGTGTCGTTGCGGATGAAGAGCTTCGTGCCACCCGGAAAATCGACGTTGAAAAAGAACTCGGTCGCCGTGTTGTAGCGGTCGTGCTGCAGCGGCACGCCGTCCTCGAACGTCACCGGATGCACGGCCGTGCCCCCGATCGCCGTCGGACCGGCCGTCTGGCCGTTGAGCGCGAGCGCCCACATCGCGATGTCCACGTGGTGCGCGCCCCAGTCGGTGAGCTTGCCGCCCGAGTACTCGTACCACCAGCGGAACTCGTAGTGACCGTTGGTGTTGGCCTGCGGCAGCTTCTCCTTGCCGTCCTTGTCCTTCGTGGCCGGCCCCTGGAGGAAGCGATAGTCGGCCAGGGGCACCGGCCCCTGCCAGCGATCCCAGTCGAGCCCCTTCGGCACCTGAGCGACGGGGAGGGCCGGGCTCGACGGCGCCGCCCCGATCGCCGCCTGCACCTGCCTGATCCGGCCCACGCGCCCCTCGGCGACGAGCGCCATCGCGGTCGCGAACAGTGGAAACGTGCTCCGCTGCTGCGTGCCCACCTGCACGATCCGGCCGGTCTGCTTCTGGATCTTGCGGATCAGTTTTCCCTCGTCGATCGTGAGCGTGAGCGGCTTCTCGCAGTAGACGTCCTTGCCGGCGAGCATCGCCTCGACGACCGGCTTCGTGTGCCAGTGGTCGGGCGTGGCCACGTGGATCACGTCGACGTCGTTCCGCTCGAGGATCCGGCGGTAGTCGTCGTAGACGGCCGCCTTGCCGCCGGCGTGCTTCTCGTTGAAGGCCTCGCGTCGGCCCGCGTCGACGTCGGCGATCGCCACCAGGTCGACCCAGTCCTTGGCGGCGCCGATGTTGGCGTGGGCGATGCCGCCGGCGCCGATGAGGCCGAGGGCCACGCGGTCGTTCTTGGCCTTCGTCTCGTCGCCGAGCGTCCGCGGCGCCCAGGCGAAATACGGAATGGCGGCGGCCCCGCCGGCGACGGACGACAGAAAACCGCGGCGTGGATTCTTCATCGGAGGCTCCTTGGTGGTTCACCCGTGACCGTCACGCAGTATACCCCGAAACCGCGGCGTCAGGGCCCCGCGTACAGCGGCACATGCCGGTAGTAGACCTCGAGCATGCACGCACAGAGGCTCGTCACGAACAGCCGCCCCCCCACGTGGCCCCACTGGTCGTTGGCCGGATCCCAGCTCCCCTGCTCGCGGCCGCCCGCCACCTGCGCGGGCACGAGCTCGCTCTGCATGCTCCGGTTCCATGCATCCCAGGCCGGGCCGCCGAAGTGGTGGAACACCTGCGTCTGGTAATACCATGCGTAGACGTTCTTGCGGCGGTGGTCGACGTCGAGCGGCGCCTCGCGCAGCAGCAGGTCGACGCCGGCCGCGAGCCGCGGATCGTCGCGCCGCCAGCCGAGATACTGCCGGCAGAGCAACGCCTCGGCCGTGAGCGCGGGGCGGAAGTCGAAATACTTCTGGTTCGGGTTGATCTGGTAGGCATAGCCCTTCTCCGACGACACGAACACGCCGTCGAGGAACGCCGCCAGCCGTTCATACGCCTCGGCCGGCACGGGCAGCCCCGCCATCTCGCCGCTCTTGAGCGCCATCAGATACCAGCCCGTCACCGACATGTCGCCGCGGTTCTCGGCGCCGGGCCGCGGCGGCTGGTAGCGCCAGCCGCCGTCGGGCAGTTGCGCGGCGAGCGCGTAGTCGAGCGCCCGGCGGGCCGGCTCGGCGAACCGCGGATCCCGCGTCATCCCCAGGGCCTCGCAGAGCGCGATCGTGATCTGCCCGTGGGCATACATCTGGTGCTGCTCCACGATCGGGCCGGCGTCGAACGTGCCGTCGGCCTGTTGGAGCCTGAGCATCCCCTTCCACGCCTTCGCCACGGCAGCGTGGTGCTCGCCCACGTCGGGCGTGTTCCCCGCCCCCTGCAGCGCCAGCAGCGCCATGGCCGAGGCGGCGAGCCTGTTTTCCTGACGGCTACCGTCGCCGTACGGCCCCTGCAGGCTCCACAGGCCGTCCTTCCGCTGCTGCCGCACGATCCAGCCGAGCGCCCGCTCCACGGCCGACTCGGTCTCCGCCGTCCCGCCCCCGTCGCCGAGCAGCCGCTGCCGCGACTCGGCGCTCCGCCCCGAGAGCACCGCGCTGATGGGCGTCGCGCTCGAGCCCGCCGGCTCCGTGGCCGGCGCGACGGCGACCGTCGCAGTCGGATCGGGCACCGGGGGCGGTGGGGGCGTCGCCTGCTGCATCTCGCGTGGCTGCACCTGCGCCGGCGGCTCGACCTTCGCCACGTCCCTCTCGATCTCGACTGCCGGCGCCGCCTCCTCGTGCTCGGCTTCTCGTTGCGCGCCGGGCGGGCGATTCGCCGCCCCGAAGGAAAGCTCGAGCCGCAGGCGCTCGGCGGCCCGTTCGCGGATCCCGATCAGAGCCAGCACGACGAGCAGGATCGCATGCACGGCAAGGCTCGTCGTGAAGGCCGGGCTTCGCGCGAGCACGTCGTCCCACCAGCCCCGCAGTCGATCCCACGAAAATTGCCATCCAGGCTCGTCGCCATGCTCTCGCTCCGCTGCGGCGGGCTTCACCTCGACGCGTGGCCCGAGCGGAGCGGTGGAATCCCAGGGCAGGCCGCCGACCACCGCCTTCGATCGCGGCGCAGGGCCGGGAAACTGCGGTGCGGGCGGGTCGGGCGGCGGCGACGGCATGTCTGAGAGTGTCGCGCGGCGGCTGGCGGCGAGTCCACCTCGGCTTCGCGCCTGTCCTGCGCGAGCCCCGCGAATTCCTGCGGTTTCCGCGGCACTCTTCAATTCACAGAGGCGATGGGCTACAGTTCATGCATCACCCAATCGACGCGGGGTGGAGCAGCCCGGTAGCTCGCGAGGCTCATAACCTCGAGGTCGCAGGTTCGAATCCTGCCCCCGCCACTTCACGCAAGCCCGGCCATCCTGGCCCGGGCTTGCTTGTTTCGTAGGCCCGCCCTCCAGGCGGGCAGTCTTCTCCAAGCCCGGCCATCTATCCAAGCCCGGCCATCTATGGCCCGGGCTTGCTTGCTTCGTAGGCCCGCCCTCCAGGCGGGCAGTCTTCTCCAAGCCCGGCCATCTATGGCCCGGGCTTGTGTCCGGCCTTCGCGATGGCGTTGTTACAAAAGCGCGAGCAATCGCTCGTACTCGGCATGCGTACCGATGAAGAACCAGACGATCATGTCTGGCGCACTTCGAACTCCCACGGCTCGGTACGACGCCGTGATGCGAACCGACCAGATCGGGAGTGTGGAATGGACCGGCTTGAACTGCAGGCCTGGATGGTTCGGATTCAGCATGAACTGCCGATACGCGTCCCTGGCACGCACCTGAACCGACTTTGGCAGTTTCGCTTAGTCCCGCCAAAACGCTTTCCGAGTGCGTGACTTCACAGGTCGTTCACGTCGAGATCGGCACAGTCTCCGCGGGCGTCTTCGGCCGTGATTTCAGCATGCAGCCGCTCCAGCCCCCGCGTATGCCTTTCACTCGATCGTCGCCAAGCGTCGTCCTCGGCGAGCTCGTGAAGGACAAAACGAGCCATCAACTCCTGCTCGTGTTCGGGCAGTTGCTGAATTCGAGCAATCACCTCTTCAAGCGGCTTGATCATTGGTTTCTCTCTCCTGAAAGCAGGATTGGCACGTTTTCTCCCGTACCTCAGTCATACCCGATCGACGCGGGGTGGAGCAGCCCGGTAGCTCGCGAGGCTCATAACCTCGAGGTCGCAGGTTCGAATCCTGACTGCTTGCTTCGTAGGCCGGCCCAGGAAACTCGCCTCACAGCCCACCCTGAATTCGCGGTCTCCGCAAAAGAGCCAGGGGAGCAGGCCCGCGATGGTCACCCGCTCCTCTGGTGTGGTGGCAGCGACGGATGACGTGCGTCAACCTTCTCGAGGGGAACGGCCAGAGCCGAAATCCCCCAGATTCGGTAGCAGGCGTCGGTTTGGGTAAACTCGGAGTTCATGGGTGAAACTTCTGCAGAGCCGTGGATCCGATGCTTTCCGAACAACAACGTGCTGCCGTCAACCGACGACTGAGCGAAGAACCGGCGATCGCTGCGGCCTTTCTTCTCGGATCGGCGGCGGAAAAACGCCTTCGGCCTGACAGCGATGTCGACATCGCCATCCTCCCGAGCGACGCCGCCGCGATGCCGCTGCAGAAACGCCTGGCCCTGTCTGCAGCGCTGTCGGGCATCGTCGGTCGAGAGGTCGATCTTGGCGTGCTCTCCACCGGGAATCTCGTCTACGCCAAGGAAGCAGTAACCCGCGGGGTGCTGATGTTTGAACGCGACCACGGAGTAACCGCCCGGTTCGCTATGTATACCCTGTCGATGTACGCATCGCTTCAGGAAGCCCGTCGGGAAGTGCTTCGCGCCTATGCCGCCTGACGACATCCTGCTCAACAAGGCCGCCATCATCGAACGATGCGCGCGGCGCATCTCCGAGGAGGCGAAGGCCTGTCCCGGGCTCGACGATTTCACGCACGTCGATGCACTCACTCTGAATATCGATCGCGCCTGCCAAGCAGCCATTGACATGGCGATGCACGTAGTCGCGGAGCGTCGTCTCGGGGTTCCGCAAAGCACCGCCGAGGCGTTTTCACTGCTGCAACGGGCGGGCATCATCGACAAACCGTTGGCAGCCTCTCTCCACGGGATGATCGGCTTTCGCAACGTAGCTATCCACCAATACGACAAGCTCGACATGGACGTACTGCGCTGGGTCGTGCAGCACGGCTACGTCGATTGGATCCGTCTTGGCCAGGCACTGGGCGTCACGATTCGGCCGTAAACGTGCCGGCTGGTCAGCCAGGATCGGCAGAATCGGTGCCTGACACACAGTGTGGCATCACATGCCCCGCTGCACCGTGTCGAGCGGCATCAGGTACGCGAGAAACATCGCTGGCGGCACGCCACGTCCACCAGCCTCCGCAGGCGATTCCCGCCAGCCCCAGCACCCACGTCGAGGGCTCCGGCACGATCGCCCTGACGCGGAGGAGGCCGCTATACGTCCCCTGGTAGAGCACGCCGGACGGGCTGATCATGCTCACCATCTGCAGGGGATTGTCGCCGGCGGGCAGCGTGAAGGACGACGTCCGTTTCGTGGTGGGGTTGTAATAGCCGACCACCGCACCCGATGTGCCCGACGTTCATAACCTCGAGGCCGCGGGAGCGACGCGCACCGGGATCGACGCCGCCACGCGGCCATCGGCCAGCGTGACGACGAGCGTGCCGTCGGCCGCAGCGGTGAGTGGCACCGCGGCCACGCGGGCCTGAAGTGCCGAACCCGTCCACTTTTCCACCGTGCAGTCGAAGGTCGCCGCCCCGAACGTGATCGCCACCTTGCCGGGTTCCGAGCCGATGCCCTGGGCCGGCAGCAGAAAAGACTGATTCGCCTGCACCTGTGCCCGGGCCGGCGCGGGCTTCACAGACAGGCCGCCGATCGCGTCCGCCACGGGAGACTGCGACGTGACCACGAGCCCGTCGACGGGCGCCCACGTGCCGTCGCCTGCGACGTCGATCTCGACCGAGACGGCATCCCGGCCGGCGGCCGTCGATTCGACGTACAGCCGGCGGAACACGTCGGCCGCGAACCCGAGGTCGGAAACGGGATAGTCGCGGTCGAACTCGAGCCTGCGGGCCTCGGGGTGCTCCAGCGGATCGCTCGTGAACAGGGCGAGATGGCCGCCTGCGTCGCGAAACCTCACGAGCATTTGCGCCCCGGCCGCGGGAAGCTTGACGTCGAGCGGTGCGCGGTGGCGGTCGTCGGCCGTGGACACGCGAACGACGAGGCCGACGCCGTCATCCTCGACCTGCTCCTCGGCGACCGAATGATCGGGCTCCTGCGCGGGGCTCGAGTTGTCGCTGTCGGCATCGACGTCGCCCGCCGTGGCCTCAAGGACGGACCGCTCGACCGGTTGCTCGGCGACGATCGCGGTTGAAACAGGATCGTTTGCGAAGGGTACAGCGGGCTGGGGCCCGATTCCCACCAGCCCACCACCCGGCAGGCCCGGCATCGGCACGGGCATGGGGATGGGAATCGGAAAGAATACGTTGCCACCGCCCGCGATGCCGTTGCCGCCGTTCGGATCTGCCGGCGCGTCTCCGCAGGGAGTGGCATCGTTGAAGTTCACGATGCCGTCGCCATCCGCGTCGGATGCGACATATTCCATCACGTTCGCGACACCGTCCCCGTTGTCGTCCGCCAAGGGGTTGATGCCGGCTGCGTTGAAGTTTGCGAACACCGCCCCCTCCCACTCGATGATGTCTTTGGTGTTGTTGCCGTCGGCATCGACGTCCAGCACGTCGGCGCGCCCGTCGTTGTCTGCATCGGGTTCCGCGGGATTGATGACAAGGTGTCCGGTGGCGGTGTCGTAGACGTAGTCGGGAATGCCGTTGCCGTTGACGTCGGGGGTGCCGCCGAAGGGCAGGCATTCCGTGTGAGCCTGCCACGACGGGATCTGCGCCGCCATGATCGCGTTCGCACCAATCGCGTGGCTCCGAGGCGCACCGGACCGAGGCAGAACGGGAAGCGGCGACGGCACCTCGGAAATGGTGGTCGCGCTCGGGGGAGCCGCGGGCCGCGCTGGCGTGGTGTCGATCAGCACGGTTGGATGGTCGGTCGGGCTGGTGCGTTTCGACGGCCCCGGCTGGCTCGGCGTCGGGGCCGGGCCAGGGACGGAAATGGGAATGGGCAGTGCAATGAAGACAGGCGGTTGCGGCTGCGCAGGATTTGAAGGATGCGTGACCGGCCCCCTTGGCGTGGCAGGGTGGACGGCATCGCTTGTCGTGGGCCAGGTGGGCTTCATCGATGGACGGGTCGGAAGCGTGACCGGAGGCGTCCGAGGGATGGTGCCGGGCGTGAGTGTCACCGGCGGGACTTTGGGTACCGGCATCGTGACCGGCGGGATCCTCCGAGACGGACCGGATCCCGCCGAGGGAGTGGGCGTCGTATGGCCCCAGCCCTTGGGTTCAAAAGCCTTCGGCCGCGCGGCTTGTGTCGGCTGCGAAGGCACCAACTGGGGCTGCGTTCGCGTGACCGGCGGCAAGGTAGGCTGGGCTCGCTGGGTGACGGGCCGTGCGGCGGACTGTGGAGTGGTGAATCCCTTGGCACGGGGCATCGTAAAGGACGGTGCAGCTGTCTTCGGGGTCGTCGATCCATGCTGCGGCTGGGCCCCATGGAGGGTGGCCGCCGGCAGGGCCAGGATCAGGACGACAACGGCGGTGATGGCGCGTGGGGTGTGCATGGGAAGTACTCCTGGGGATGGGAGACGGAGCAAGCATTTTCCGTGCCAGACGCTTCACAAATGAAAAATGCGAATTCTCCTTAATTCAACCGGGGCGACGATGGATTCCGGTCGGTTCCGACGGTCCAGGGCGCTTCGTTTTGCGACGTCATATGGCGCATTTTGCGATTGCGCCGGCCCAGGTCGCCGAGGCCATCGAGCAGCAGGAGTCTTCCAGTCCGGGGTCGACGCCGGGGATTCTCAGGGAAAAAGGTGACAGCCACCATTTGTCTGGAGACCCCGGCCTTTGGCCGGGGCCGTGTCGCCTGCGGCGACCGGCAAATGGTGGCTGTCACCTTTTTC
>RGVT01000010.1 GCA_010027105.1 Planctomycetia bacterium | reverse complement strand
AGCTCCACGTAGAGGGCGTGAACCTTCCGCCAGGCCTCGAGGGAGCTGTCGCGGCCCACCTTGCGGGCCTCGAGGTTGCGGTAGGCGAAGTACAGCTCCCAATACGACTGCTCGGTGTCGCTCACGAGGTTGCGGACGCCCGCCTCGAAGTCGGCGAGCGAGATGTCGGCGCTGATCCGGGCGAGGAGCACGCCGCGGAAGTTCGGCCGGCCCAGGATGTTGTTGAACGTGTCGGGGCCGGCGATCCGGTTGTACGTCACGCCCGCCCCCTGGAGGAGCGGCTGGTTGAAGGTGAAGTCGTAGCTCGTCGTCCAGATCGAGGGAACGTCGCGAAACAGGTTGTTGGTCGCATCGAGCTGCAGCGTGTTCGAGACGCCGAACTGGCCGCCCGTGGCCGTCGTCTTCTGGATGCCTGTCGTCGTGACGCCGGTGTTGGTCTTCAACACGGGCACGAAGATGAGCGTCTGAAACAGCGGATCGACGTTCTGGGGCCGATTGCCGTTCTGCCAGGTCGAGGTCATCGACAACTGGGCGTCGAACGCCGCCAGGGCGCTCTCGACGCCACGAAAAGGGTCGGTCTCGACGATCGCCGGGTCGTAGATGCTCGGCGTGAGCGCGGGCGAGGTGAGCAGCGACACGGGCGGCTCGCCCGTCTGCGGCCGCGGGCCGCCGAAACTGGCGAACCGGCCGCCGAGGTTGCGGAGCACCTTGCCGTTCTCGAGCGCCGTGCGGATCGCCTCCTCGAGCGAGAGTTCCCAGATCTGGTCGAACCTGGCGTTGGAGAGCGTGAGCGGCTCGTGGGTGCCTGCGGCCTCGTCGAGCGGCTGCTGCTCCGTGTCGGGGTATTCGAGCTTCTGGATCGCACCCACATAGTGCGAAAGATCGCCATCCTCGAAGAAGTAGAACGGCTGCCGCGGCGCGCAGCCCGGGGCCACGAGCGCGAGGCTCGTCAGCACAACCCAGGCTCTGCGGACCAGTCCATTCACGGGGGCGCGTCCACGGTGCGGTCACAATGCCACCGCTGCGCCCGGGGGGATCGGCCGTGAAACCACGGCCCTTCCCGGCGTGTCGCCCCCCGACTCCACGCCCGCATCGGCTGCACCCAGGCGCAGCGACGGCCGTGGGGATATCGGACCTTGCAGCCCGCAAACTTGGGGCAATCGTCACCTTCGGCCCGTCACGGGGCAGACTGGGCGGGCTGCGCGGGCCAGCGCGACGAGAGAACCTCACGGCCGTCACCGGCGGCCGTCACGAACCGCGCGGCGGCCCCGCTCGTCGCCTCCACGAGCGTCAGGCCCCCCTTCGGCCCCAGCACGCTCGCCGCGGTGGCGAGCGCGTCGGCCGTGGTGCAGTCCCGCGCGATCACGGTCACCGCGGCCGGCCCCGCGACGCCGAGTCCCGTGCGGGGATCGACCACGTGGCTGTAGCGCACGCCGTGGATCTCCGCCGCCTGGAACGCATCGCCCGACGTGGTCACCGCCGCGTTGACCAGTTCGATCGTCGGGCGGCCATCGGCTGCGTTCTCCCTGCCGAAGGCCGCCACCTCGATCCGCCATCCGGCCCTGCCCGGCGGCGGGCCCGACACGGCCACGTCCCCCGAGGCGTCGATCATCGCCGCGGCGATCCCGCGCCCGGCCAGTACCTCGAGCGCCCGGTCGACCGCATACCCCATGCCGATGCCGCCGAGGTCGAGCCGCATGCCCGGCTCGAGCAGCGCCGCCGTGCGCCGCTGCTCATCGAGCACGAGCGTCCGTGGCCCCACGGCCCGGAGAGCGGCGGCGAGCTTTTCCGTCCGGGGCAGCGTGCCCGACCGCCTGGTCTGTCGCCAGAGCGTCGTCAGCGGTCCGACGGTCGGATCGAAGGCGCCGCCGCTCGCGTCGCGCCATGCCACGGCCGCCGACAAGGCCCGCCACAGGTCGTCGCCGAGCGGCACGGGCGTTGGCGTGGGCGCCGCCGCCGAAAGACGCACGAGTTCACTTGCCGGGTCGTAGTCGGAGAGGATTCCCTCCAGGCGCTCGACCTCCGCGAACGCCGCCGCGATCGCCGCCTCCCCCTCGGCCCGCGTCGCGGCGTGGAGCGTGATCGTCCAGGGCACGCCCATCAGCCGGCGGGTCTCGCGGCACCGGGCGGTGGAATCAGCCGCTGCGGCGCAGCCCGCGACGCACGCGGCCAACCAGGCTGCCGCGTGCCAGCGGCTCGGATAGACTGTGGGGATCATGCCTGATCAACCTGCTCAGCCAGCGGTGACGATCACCTTCGACTGCACGCCCCTGCGCGGCGTGCCGCGATTCGACATTCCGCTCGACGCCTCGCCGGCGTTCCGGGACCGGATCGAGCGGATGCAGCGGGCCGTGGCCCGCCACGGCACCCGCAACACCTATTATCTCACGAACGCCGCCTGCACGTTTCGGTTCACGAACGACCCCGCCGCCGGCTGGGTGCAGTTCACGATCGAGGGCACCGTGCTCACCGACGAACTCGACCGCAAGACCGTCGGCAGCGACCTCGACATCCGCCTCGAAAAAGAGACCTGCGACTGGCTGACGCAGCCGGCCGTCAAGTGGCTCACCCTCTCGGCGCAGCACGCCGTCGAGACCGAGTTCGACCGCTACATCGCCGCCGGCGACCTCTCCCGCGCCCTCGAGCGCCTCGCCCGCGAACAAGCCGCCAGCGACGCCGCCGGCGGCTACGTGGGCATGAACCTCTAGCGCCGCTCCGTAGGACAGGCTTCAGCCTGTCATGCCTCAACGCTTCCGCGCCGGCTCGGGGTTACCCCGTACCGTCTCGCCGGACGTTCACTGCGCCCTCGTATGCAGACGAGCGCAGCCATGGATGGCGCAGCGAAGTCGGAGTCGAGTGAGCGGAGGGCTGGAGGCCCGCAGCGAACGTCCGGCGATGGAGTGTGGGCAGCCCCGAGCCGGTGCGTGCCACACTTCACCACACATGGTGCACGAGCGGGCGGATCGAGTCGTCGTAGATTTCCTGCACCGCGTTCATCGTGGTCGCATCGAGCGGCGCAAGGCCCGAGGCCGCCGCGTTGTCGGCCACCTGGGTGGGTCGCTTCGCGCCCGGGATCACGCAGGTCACGGCGTCGAACGCGAGGATCCACTGGAGGGCGAACTGCGCGAGCGTGGCGCCCTTGGGCACGAGAGGCTTGAGCCGCTCGACGGCGGCCAGGCCCGTCTCGTAGTCGACGCCGGAGAACGTCTCCCCCTTGTCGAAGGCAGCGCCGTCGCGGTTGAAGGCCCGGTGGTCGTCGGCCGCGAACGTGCTGGCGTGGGAAAATTTTCCCGAGAGGAGCCCACTCGCCAGGGGCACGCGGGCGATCACGGCCACCTGCCGGCGGATCGCCTGTTCGAAGAAGAGCTGCGCGGGCCGCAGCCGGAAGATGTTGAAGATGATCTGCACGCTCTGCACGTGCGGATATTCGATCGCCTTGAGCCCTTCTTCCACCTTCTCGACGCTCACGCCGTAGAAGCGGATCTTGCCGGCCTTCACGAGGTCGTCGAGGATGCCGAACACCTCGGGGCGATAGTAGACCTCGGTCGGCGGGCAGTGGAGCTGCACGAGGTCGAGCGTCTCGACCGCGAGATTTTTCAGGCTGCGATCGATGAACGCGGTGAGATTCTCGCGGGAATAGCCCGCCACGGTCTGGGCGGGCAGGCGTCGGCCCGCCTTCGTGGCCACGTAGAAGGGCTCGCGTCGTTCGCGGCGGAGCCGGGCGATGAGCCGCTCAGAGAGGCCGTCGCCGTAGACGTCGGCCGTGTCGAAGAAGTTGATGCCGGCGTCGAGGGCGGCGTGGAGCGTGGCCATCGATTCGGCCTCGTCGGCGCCGCCCCACTGGCCGCCGCCGATGCCCCAGCCGCCGAAGCCGATCTCCGAAACCCGCCAGCCGGTCCGTCCGAAGGTGCGTGTCTTCATGGCCGGGAAGTCTACACTGCCGGCATGCCGTCGGATGCCCCTTCATCGTCGCGCAGCCTTCGCTGGTGGCACGATCGCCGTGCCGTCCAACTCCTTGTCGTGGGCCTGGTGCTCGTCGCGAGCGGCCTCGTTCACGCAGCCATTTGGGCGATCACCGGCGGCCCATGGGAGGGCCCGGTCACCTGGCGAAAGCCGATCCTGTTCGGAATCTCCGGCGGGCTCACGAGCCTGTCGCTGGGCTGGGCATGGGCACACCTCCCGCGCCGCACCGCCGACGCGTGGCTCGCCGCGGCGACGGCCTGGGCACTTCTCGTCGAGGTCGCGCTCATCGACCTGCAGGCCTGGCGCGGCGTGGCGAGCCACTTCAACCGCGCGACGCCTATCGATTCGTTTCTCTACGACGCGATGGGGGGCCTGATCCTGTTCGTGACGCTCGTGTCGGTCGACCTCACCGTGCGCTTCTTCACGCAGCGCACGACTCTGACGCCCGACATGCTGCTTGCGGCCAGGGCGGGGCTCGTGTTTCTCGTGATCTCCTGCCTGCTCGGCATCTGGGTGAGCGTCCACGGCGACATCCGGGCGGCCGCCGGGCTGCCACCCGAGACGGTCGGCCGCGCCGGCGTCGCGAAATTCCCGCACGGGGCCGTCATCCACGCCCTCCAGTGGCTGCCGCTGCTTGCCTGGGCTGCCCGCCGCGCGGGAGTGCCGGAAGGGCGGCGTCTCCAGTTCGTCGCCTCCGCCAGCGCCGGCACGGCCCTCGTGCTTCTCTACGCGCTCATGCAAACTCTCGGGGGGTGTTCGCGTTTCGAGATGATGCCCGCTTCACGGCCGATCCTCGCCGCCGGCGGCGCCTGTCTCCTCGTCCCCACCCTGGTCACGGCGTTGACGCTCGTGACAAAAAAGGTGCCAGCCACCAAATAGGGGTCGACTGGCCGAACGGGTCGTAGACGTGATTCCGGACCATGCGGCATCCCGCCGGTGGCATCAGACGACGAGGATCATCGCCAGGGCCGCGATCCCGACGGCCACGAGGGCGTAGCCCATGTACCGCGCGATGGGCGGGCGGTCGGCGTAGCGATAGTCGTCGTCGCGGATCGCCTGGAGCATCTGGCGGTGCTCCCAGATGCCGGCGAGCGTGGCGACGATTCCGAGCACGATGAGCGCGGCTCCGCCGATCCGGGTCTTGAGCGGCGAGAATCCGGCGAGGCGGCCGTCGAAACTCACCGCCGCCTGGCCCAGCCGCTCGATGCCGAACCCGAAACTGATGAGCGCGAGGCTCGTCCGCACCCAGGCCAGGAGCGTGCGGTCGGCCGCCTCGCGGTTCCGTTCGCGGGCCAGTTCGTTCGGAAGGGATGTATCGCGGTCGGCCATAGGGAAAAGCGTAGCAGGAGTCAGCGCACGTCCACGGGCACGCTCGCCGAGTGGGCGGAGAACTCCGGGGCGTAGCGGCTCTGGATCTTCGCGAACCCGCTCGAGGAACTGCCGCGGTGCGCCGCCCGCAGTGAATACTCGAACACATGCGTGCCCCGTGGCAGCCGCTCGAAGAAGAACTGCATGGAGGCATCGCGCACGGCCGCGTACCACGCCACGCCGTCGCCCCACCGCCAGCCCGAGAGCACGTCCACGGGCTCGGTCAGGCTCGGCCGATGGTCGGCGAGTTCCAGAAACTCGTAGTCGCGGTCGCTCGTGACCACGAGCCGCACGACGAGCTCATCGCCAACATCGAGCGGTTTGCCGGGCTCCATGGGCTCGAGCTCCGCCCCCGCCTTCGTGAACCGCTTCACGAACAGTTTCTTGTCGATGGCCAGCTCCTCGCGGCCGGCGGCAGGAACGTTGGCGATGTCGTCGAGATACTGCCAGTGGATGCCGCCCCAGGCGATTCCCCGGTCGGCCTTCTTGATCACGACGTCTGCCAGCCGCGGCGTGATCTCGCGCCGCACGAACCGCTCCTCGAAGAAGCCCGTACCAGCCTCGGCAGCCGCCGGCTGCACCGGCTCGCCCCCCACGGTCACGCTCACGAGCTCGTGCGAGGCGAGCAGGTCGTCGCCCCGGCCGAGGAGCGCCGCCACGGCGTCGGCTGTCGCCCGATTGCCCTCCCAGCGGCTCGTGCGCTTCTGCGACAAAAGCCATGCCTTCAGCGCCTCGACGGCCGCCGCGTCGCCGGCCACCTCGTCGAAGGCCTCGATCATGATCGACTGCGTCTCGATCGGCGCACTCGCCCAGCTCCACCACACCGGATGCGGGTCCCGCCACCACATGCCCTGCCACTTGTCCTCTTTGCCCTCGAGCCCCGTGCTCCGCTGCTCGAGGCTGTCGACGATCGAGAGGGCCGCGTTGCGGTCGCCGGCTCGCTTCAGCGCGATCGCGAGGTGCCCCTGCGACCGGCGGTGGTCGATCTTCATCCAGCGTTTCCTGCCGACGTCGAGGCCCCAGGCATGGGCCTCGGCCGCGGGCCCGGCGAGGGGCACGTCTTCCTTGAAGAAGCTTCGCGCATAGAGCGCGAAGGCACCGATCGGCGTGAGCACCGGCTCCTCCACCTTCTCCGCCCACCGCTGCTCCTCGACGAGCCGGTTGTCGAGCCACGGAATCGTGCCCACGGCCGGCTGCACGTCGATCTCGACGCCGCTTGCCCGCAGGCGACCGAAGCCCGCGATGATCCCGAGCGTCACCGAGTCGCACGTGGCCCCGCCGGGAAACCACGGCCAGCCGCCGTCGGCGTTCCGCAGCGTGTCGAGCCGCGTGAACGCCGCCTGCACCTCGTTCGCCGCCCGATTCGCGTCGAACAGGAGCGCGATCCGGGCCCGGGCTTCTTTCTCGTCGACCGCCTCCCGCATCCAGGGCGTCTCGGCGAGGAGCGTCTTCACGAGGTCGGTGTTCTTTTCAAGCGGGCTTTCCAGGGCCTTCGTGCCCTTCCACTGCTCGAACACCTTCGCGATCCGTGGGTCGCGGGTGGCGAGATGCCGCGCGAGAGCGTTGGCGTAGAGCCGCGTGAAGAGCGTCTCGGTGCTCTCGTCGCTCGCCTCCATGATCGAGGGCAGCGACAGCACGGCGAACCAGGCCGGGTTCGACGCCGCCTGGATCACGAACGACTGGCTCTCGATCGTGTCGGCGGGCTTGGCGAGCCGCTCGACGACGACGCGTTTTTCTCCCGGCCCGCGCACGGTCACCGGCACGGTTTCCGCGACGAGCACGCGCTTGGAAAGAACGGGCAGCATCGCCTCCTCGCCGTCGCTCACCTTGCCCGCGGAGCCGGTCGCGAGAGAGCGCAGCGTTTCCGTGCCCTCGGCCACCTTGACGGTGAAGAAGACGGGCTTCGATTCCCCCGCCGCGAGATCGAACGGCTGCGACCGGGCCGTCGCCACGAGGTCGTCGCGGGCCGTGCCCGTGCGGGCGTCGGCGAGTTCGAACCGCACCTGCCCCGCCAGCCGCCCCGTCGACTTGTTGCTCACCTTCACCGGGATCTCGACCACGTCGCCCTCCCGCAGAAAGCGTGGTACGAGCGGCTCGACCATCAGGTCCTTGGCGGCGATGCAGGTGTCGAGGAGCGTGCCGCTGCGCAGAGCCGCGTCGTGGGCGAGCGCCTTGAACTGCCACGTGGTGAGCGTGTCGGGGAGCGTGAACTCGAGCGTCACGAGGCCGCTCGCGTTCGAGGTGAGCGTGGGCAGGAAGAACGCCGTCTCCGCGAGGTTCTTGCGCGGAGGGGGCGCGGCAGCGGTTCCGCTCGGGCGCTCCGCGGGCGGCGCGCCACCGTTCTTGGCTTGTTCCTCCCCGTCGGCCATCATCGCCTCGGCCGGCGCGGCGGCCATCGCCATCGGCATGGCCCCGCGCAGGGCGCGTCCGCCGAAGCCGCCGCCACCGCCGAACCGGCCCGACTGCGGCCCGAACGGCGCGCGCAGTTCGCGGTAGGTGATGTCGACCGGCTCGTACCGCGTTTCGAAGTTTCCGAGAATCTGGCTGAACGTCTGCCCGGCATTCGTGAAGGTCACTGCGCGGTGATTCCACTCGCGGCGCAGGAGCCCCGGGAGCCCGCTCGGCCAGTCGTGCGATGCGAGCGCATCGAGCGACTGGTCGTAGAGCGTGGCCACCATCTCGGCCACTGCCGGCTCTCCGGAAACACCGTCACCCCTGCCCTCTCCCGGAGGGAGAGGGAGAGAGGAAATCTTCGCGCGCCAGACTTCCTGCTTCCCCGGCTCCACGCGGCGCGTGAACCGCTCCCACTCGATCGCGAGGTTCTTGTTCGTCCACGGCACGTCCACCGTGAGCGTCCGGGCCTCGAGGCGGCCCTCGTGCACGAGCCACGCCCGCACGGAAAACCCGCCGCGGTCATCGTCGCCGACCTGCACCCTGATCGGCCACTGCGTCCGGCCCGGCTCCGTCCAGAAGCG
Organism: Planctomycetia bacterium; assembly: GCA_010027105.1. GTDB lineage: Bacteria > Planctomycetota > Planctomycetia > Pirellulales > UBA1268 > RGVT01. The sequence goes on along the minus strand of RGVT01000010.1, from coordinate 12,005 downwards.
TGAGAGCGTCTTCCCGCCGCGCGACACCTCCACGAGCACCCGGCCCCGGTCGTAGCCCGTGCCGACGAGTGCCTGGAAGTCGCTGCCCGGCTGGGCCGTGAGTTTTTCGGCGACGAGCACGAACGGCCGCCTGACGCCATACCGCTCGGCTGCGGGCGCGAGCACCTCGATCGTATGCCGAGCCTTCACCGGCGGGGCGTCGCCGGCGGCCGGCATCTCGAATTCGGCCCGGTAGATGCCCGGCGGCAGCTCGGCCGTCACCACCACCTTGCCCGTGGCCGGCTCGGTCGCCACCTTCCGCGTGAACATGACCTCGCCGGAGGCCCACGACTCGACGTCCGCCGGATCGACCGGCGTTGGCGTCGGACGGCCGCCGCCCGGGGCCGGCCGTCCCCTCGCGCCGCGCCGCGGTGCCACGGGCCGCGGCCCTTCCATGAACAGGCTCCCGCGCGGCACCTTCTCCGGCTGCACGAGTTTTACGACCGTGAGCGTGCCCGCCGCGGCCCGCGGCCCGCCGTCGAGCGCATGCGTCGCCAGCGTGATCGGCACGGCCGCCGGTTTTCCATCAGCGGCCGCCTGCCACGCCTCGGCCGAGAGGCTCGCCTCGAAGGGCACGTAGCCGGCCGACACGCGGTGGGAGTCGCTCCGCGTCTCGCCGCCTGAATCGGTGACGTCGGCCGAGACGGCGAACGTGAACACGGGCGCGGTCTCCTTCGGCACCGAGCGATCGGGCCGGGCCGGAAACGTGACCGTGAACGCACCATTCGCATCGGTCACAGCCGTGCCGCGGACGATTGTGGCCGCCTCTCCGCCGAACGGGAGCCACGGAAAGAGCCAGCGGCACCACGGCGGAACCCTTACCTCGCGCTCCACCCGCCAGCGCACCTTCGCCCCCGCCACCGGCAGGCCGGTGTAGGTCGCGGCCGTGCCGGTGAGCGTGATATCGCGATCGAGCACGACGTCACCCGCGGGTGCGGCGAGCTTCACCTGGAACTTCGGCCGCTTGTATTCCTCCACCCGCACGTTCGCCACGCCCGTCGCCCCGGCCCCCTCGGCGAGGATCGTCCACTGGCCCGGCAGGGCGCCCGTCGCGATCGGAAAGTTGCCGTGGAACGAGCCGTTGGTGTTCGTCGTGTGCGCGAGCCGCGCGGTCTCGCGGCCGTTGGCATCGCGGAGCACCACCGACACCTCCCGGTTCGGGAGCGCCGCGTATTTCCCATTCGTCGGATCGGCCGAGCAGAGGATGCCTTTGTAAAAGACGATCTGGCCGGGGCGGTGGATGCCGCGGTCGGTCAGGAGCACGAGCGCGTGGGCCGCGGCTTCCTCGTCCTGCTGCCACGCATGCGCAGGCTCCGTCGCGATCGCGTGCTCGCGACCGTCGAGCCGGGCCTGCGCGTGGAGCACCACCTGCCGGCCCTGCTCCGGGGTCAGTTCGAACCGGCCGTCGCGGTCGGTGGTGGCCGGCTTGCCGGCGGCATAGTGCGGTGGATGGCGGCCATCCTGCTGCACGAACGCCTGCACGCTCGCGCCGGCGATCGGCTCGCCGGTCGCGCTCTCGACGACATATCCCGCGAGCGGCTCGCCCTTCCGGCCGCCGCCCCCCTCCCACACGATGGCGATCCGGCTCACCCACACGAGCGTGGCCTCGACCACGTTGTCCGCCTCACCGAAGTCGGCCGTGTGGCTCGCGAGCACCCAGTAGCTGCCGGGCTCGAGATCCTGCGGCACGGGCACGTCGTACCGCACGTCGGAAAAGTCCTGCGGGTCGGGCACCGCGACTGCGAAGGTTTTCACCGGGGGCTCGGCGAGCAGGGCCTTGCGATCGGCGTCGTCGAGCCATTGCCACTGCGGCTTGCCGGCCTTCACCCGCGCCTGCCAATCCGCCTTCACGATCCGCACGTGGGCCGTGCCCAGGTTCCGCGCGGTGATCCGGATCACGGGCCAGGGCTCGGCCCAGGCCCGCTCCGCCTCGACCGCGAGCGACTTCGCCTCGATCTCGGCGACGAGATTCGCGCACAGGGCCCCGCCCGGGCTCTTGGGGTGCGCCGCGACCCCCTGCTTCGCCGCCGCGTGGGCCGCGACGAGGTCGCCCGCCTCGCGCAGCAATCCCGCGAGATGAAATCGGGCGAGTGACGCCGTCTCGTGCGCCCCGGCACGCTCGATAAATGCCTCGAGCGCAGCCTGCTTCCGCTCCCCGAGGCCTTCGCCGACGGCGGCTCCGCCCGCCCACAGGATCCGATCGAGATCGGCGGCGAGAAACGCCGTGCGGTCGGCGTCGGCCGTGTGAAACGCGAGCAGGTCGCGATACAGCCGCGCGGTCTCGATCAGCGGTGACTCGCGGTCGGTGACGGCTGGATCCTGCTCCGGCTTCCACGCGAGAAACGCCTCGGGCGTGCCGAGGGCGGGCGAGTCGGCGGCGACTTCGAACACATCCTCCGGAGCGACCACACCCCGCTCGCCCGACGTGGCACACTCGAGTGCGTCGCGCACGACCACGTCCCACACCGTCGGCCGGTAGGTGTCGGCCATCGAGCCGGGAGCGATGAGCGCGGTCCACTCGGCGACGGGAAGATTTTGCAGGGCCGCCGGCTCGGCGAGGGCCGCGGCGAATCGGCGGCGAATCTCGCCCACGATCGTGGGTAGATCCCACGACGTGATCGACGCGAGGTCATCGGCCGTCGTCGCCCCCGCCGTGCGTTGGGCGAACCGCCAGCGGTTCTGCTGGAAGAAGCCCCAGGTCCAGTTGGCCTGGATCGCCTGGAGCACGGCCCGCGTCTCGGCCGGCGCCTTCTCGATCGCCACAGCAAGTTGCCCGAGCCGCTCGGGATCGTCCGGCGGCCGATCGCCCGTCGCCGTGAGCACGCGCGTGGCGATCACCCGCGCCACCTCCGCCCAGGCCTTGTCCGTCGTGGCAGCCTCCTCGACGCCCGCGAGCGCCCCGGCTGCCGTCTGCGGCTTCCCCTCCTCGAGCGCCTGCTGCACCCGTTTCCACACCTCGGCCCGCGGGCCCGCCGGCACGTCGTCAGCTGCTGCGTTTGCCTGCCTCATGCCCACCCCTCCCCATGCGCACCACACGAGCACCGCACCGGCCACGATGGCCGGCACGCTCCGACGATTGCCTCGAAAGCACATGCCCTCGGCCCTCCGATCGCCCAGGATTCCCGCGACTCCGCCAAGTCTACGCGTCGCCAGGCCTTTCGTTGCACGCCGATCACTCAGGCCGCCGATCGTCGAGCCGGTAGCTGGTGCTTCGCCCACCAGAGGCGCTGCGGACGAGCACGCCCCGGGCGACGAGATCCTGGATATCGCGCAGTGCCGTGTCGGCCGAACACGTGGCGAGCTTCGCGTATTTCGTCGTCGTGAGCCCGCCCTTGAAATCATCGAGCAGGCGATTGACGACGAGCCTCTGGCGGTCGTTGACCGGCGGTCCTCCGTTGAGGATTCGCCAGACCTCTGCCTTCCGGAGCACACCGGCGGTGAGCAGATGAGCCTGATCAATAGCTCGTTCCAGGCAGCCGAGGAACCAATCCAGCCAGGCCGTGATATCGCCATCACCCCGCTGCGTGCATTCGAGAATCTGGTAATACTCCTTGCGCTCGGTCTCGATCTGCGTCGACATGCTGTAGAAGCGATCGGGGCAGCCGTCGGCGCGGGCGAGCATCATGTCGGCGAGCGCCCGGGCCAGCCGGCCGTTGCCGTCCTCGAAGGGATGGATCGTGACGAACCACAGGTGGGCGATGGCGGCGCGGAGCAAAGGATCCTGGCCGTCCTCGGTGTTGCACCATGCGATGAACGCCGCCATTTCACCGGGAAGCCGCTCCGCCGCCGGGGCTTCGAAGTGCACACGCTCGCGGCCAAGCGGCCCCGACACGACCTGCATCGGCCCCGCCTCGACGGTGCGCCATCGACCCACCGCGATCGGCCGCGTGCCGCTGTAGCCGACCGGAAACAGGGCGGCATGCCAGCCGCAGAGCCTCTCCGCGGTCACGGAGTGCGATGCGTTTCTCGTGGCATCGAGCATCACCTCCACGATGCCCTCGACATTGCGATTCGCGCGTCGGGCGCCCGCCTGCGGCAGGCCAAGCCGGCGCGCGATGGACGAGCGGACGGCATCCGCATCGAGCCGTTCGCCCTCGATGGCGGAACTCCGCACGACGTCGCTGGTCAGCACCTCGACCGCGGCCTCCGCCTGGAATGCGAAGCCGAGGTGCCGCATCCGCCCCAGCAGGAGGCCCTGTTTGTGCCGCGCCCGTCCGAGCACTGGCAGGACGGCAGCCGCGTCCCAGGAAAACCTCGGCCAGCCTTCATTTTCATGGATAAAAACCATAATCGCCGCATCCCGTGCGGCGATTATAGCTTCATGTACCGCAGGACGTGTTCTTTATGGCGGTCCGGAAACCAGCGGCAAATCACTGATGGCAAATGACTTGCGGCAAGCACGCCGAATCGCTTCCGGAACTTCCGATGCTATAGTAGTGATGTAGTTGTCAGTGCCGGCGGAGCGCAACGCCGACACTCTTGGAAGTTTCGTTGAAAGTCGCTGTGGCCCTCGGGGCACCGCGGCCTGTCAGCAACCAGGAGGTTTCATGCTCCGCTCTTTCTCGCACCGCGTCGCGCTCGCCGTCGCCCTCTGTGCCGGCCTCGCCAGGCTCGCAGACGCCGCGGGCACGCTCTCGTTCAACCGGGACATCCGGCCGATCCTCGTCGAGAACTGCTTCGGCTGCCACGGCGCCGACTCGGCCGGCCGCAAGGCCGACCTCCGCCTCGACGACCGCGACGCGGCGGTGGAGAGCGGCGCGATCGTGCCCGGCGACGCCGATTCGAGCGTGGCCCTCGACAGGATCTTCTCCGACGATCCCGAGGAGGTGATGCCGCCGCCGAACGCGAAGAAGGTGCTCACGGCAGAGCAGAAGGAACTGCTCAAGCGCTGGATCGCCGAGGGGGCCGAGTATCAGCCGCATTGGTCGTTCATTCCGCCGAAGCGCCCCGAACTGCCGGCCGTCAAGAACGAAGGGTGGGCGAAGAACCCGATCGACTGCTTCATCCTCGCCCGGCTCGAAGCCGAAGACCTCGCGCCCGCGCCCGAGGCCGACCGGCACGTCCTCGCCCGCCGCCTGGCCCTCGACCTCACCGGCCTGCCGCCGGAGCCCGCGCTCGTCGAGGCGTTCGTCCACGACCCGCACCCCGACGCCTACGAGCGGCTCGTCGACACGCTGCTTGCGAGCCTCGAATGGGGAGAGCACCGGGGCCGCCACTGGCTCGACTACGCCCGCTACGGCGACACCCACGGCATCCACTTCGACAATGAGCGCGAGATGTGGACCTACCGGCAGTGGGTGATCAACGCCTTCAACCGCAACGTCCCCTTCGACCGGTTCACGATCCTGCAACTCGCCGGCGACCTCGTGCAGGATCACGGGCCGGACGCCACCCCCGACCAGATCCTCGACGACCGGATCGCCAGCGGCTTCCACCGCTGCAACATCACGACCAACGAGGGGGGCGTGATCGCCGAGGAATACGCGGTCCTCTACACCCGCGACCGCACCGAGACGACCTCCGCGGTCTGGATGGGCCTCACGACGGGCTGCGCCGTCTGCCACAACCACAAGTTCGATCCCCTGTCGCAGAAGGAGTTCTACGAGCTCTCGGCGTTCTTCAACAACACCACGCAGGGGGCGATGGACGGCAACATCAAGGACACGCCCCCGATCCTGCCGGTGCCGAAGCAGGAGGACCGCCCCCGATTCCGCATGCTCGAACAGGAGATCCCCATCGCCAAGGCTGCGGTCGAGGCCCGGAAGAAGGCGGCACGGTCCGAGTTCGACGCCTGGATCAAGGCCGCCGACGCGTCGGTCGTGGCCAAGTCGCTGCCGCAGGACACGCCGCTGGTCGATCTGCCGCTCGCCGATGGGCAGGGATCGGCCACCCGCGTGAGGCTCGTCGGCAAGGAGAGCGAACTGCCGCTCACGGCCGCCACGACCTGGCAGCCCGGGCCCAACGGCGCCCCCGCGGTCGAGCTCGACGGCAAGGCCGCCGAGCTCGCCGGTGCCGGCGACTTCGAGCACGACCAGCCCTTCAGCGTCTCCTTCTGGCTGCGGCCCACCGCCAACGACGGCACCTACGCCGTCGTCGCCCGGATGGACGAGTCGCAGGCCTACCGCGGCTGGGACGTGTGGGTGCAGGGCCGCAAGGTGGCCATGCACGTCGTGCACGCCTGGCCCGACGACGCCTTCAAGGTCGTGGCCAGGGACCAGCTCAAGGCCGACGCCTGGACGCTCGTGTCGCTCACCTACGACGGCTCCGGCAAGGCCGAGGGGGTGAAGATCTTCTACGACGGCAAGCCCCAGCAGAAGCCGAGCGTCGAGAACAACAAGTTCAAGAAGTCGTCGATCCGCACCGCAGCGCCCCTCACGATCGGCAGCCGCTCGCCGGGGCACGCCGCCCACGGCATCGGCTTGGCCAGCCTTTCGATCTGGGGCCGCGCCCTCTCGGGCGCCGAGGTCGAGGGGCTCTCCCGGGCCCAGACGATCGCCGACATCGTGAAGCTTCCCGCCGACGAGCGGCCCAAGGCGGCCACGAGCATCTACGACTGGTGGCTGGGCACGTTCGACGAGCCGTTCAAGCAGGCGACCGCCGCCGTCGCGAAGCTCGACGAGGAGAGCAACGCGATCAAGAGGCGCGGCACGATCGCCCACGTGATGCACGAGAAGTCCGAGATGCCGAAGGCCTACGTCCTCGACCGCGGCGAATACGACAAGCGGAAGGACGAGGTGCAGCCCGACACTCCCGACATCCTGCCGCCGTTCCCGGAGAGCCTGCCGAAGAACCGCCTCGGCCTCGCCCGGTGGCTCCTGCTCCAGGATCATCCGCTCACCAGCCGCGTGACCGTCAACCGCTTCTGGCAGGAGGTCTTCGGCACGGGGCTCGTGCGCACGGCCGGCGACTTCGGCATCACGGGCGAGCTCCCGAGCCACCCCGAACTGCTCGACTGGCTGGCCGTCGAGTTCCGCGAGGGCGGCTGGGACGTCAAGAAACTCTTCAAGCTGATGGTGACGAGCGCCGCCTACCGGCAAAGCGCGGCCACCACGCCCGACAAGATCGCGAAGGACGGGGCGAACCGGCTGCTCTCGCGCGGCCCGCGGTTCCGCATGGACGCCGAGATGGTGCGCGACTACGCGCTCGCCGCCAGCGGCCTGCTCGTCAAGCAGATCGGCGGCCCGAGCGTGCGGCCCTATCAGCCCGAGGGCGTGTGGGAGGCCGTGGCCATGGACTCGAGCAACACCCGCTTCTACAAGCCCGACCAGGGCGAGGGGCTCTACCGCCGCAGCATGTATTGGTTTTGGAAGCGGTCGGCCCCGCCGGCCTCGATGGATATCTTCAACGCCCCGTCGCGGGAGAGCTGCTGCGTGAAGCGGGATCGCACGAACACGCCGCTCCAGGCGCTCGTCACGCTCAACGACCCGCAGTTCGTCGAGGCGGCGCGGGCCCTCGCCGACCGGGCGCTCGAGCTCGGCGGCGACTCCGACGATGCCCGGATCGGTTTCCTGGCCGAACGGCTGCTCGCCCGGCCGCTGTCGGCCGCCGAGACGGCGATCGTCAAGAAGTCGCTCGCGGAACTCTCCGACTGGTACAAGGGCCACGCCGACGAGGCCGCCAAGGTGATCGCCGTCGGCGCCTCGAAACCCCGGGCGGCCGATCCGGTGCGGCTCGCCAGTTGGACGATGCTCACCAACGAGCTCATGAACCTCGACGAGGTGCTCTGCAAATGAAAAAGGTGACAGCCACCATTTGTCTCATTTGTCTGGAGACCCCGGCCTTCGGCCGGGGCCGTGTCGCCTTCGGCGACCGGCAAATGGTGACTGTCACCTTTTTCAAGGAGCCGACACCATGAACCCCCCGATCCGCTCCCCGCTCGACGAGCTCGGCCTCAACCTCACGCGGCGGCGATTTTTCGAGCAGGGCAGCCACCTGCTCGGCGGCGCGGCCCTGGCGACGCTGCTCGCCGAGGGCAGGGGCCTGGCCAACACGGTCGCCCCGCCGGCCGCTCCCTTCGACCGCGTGCCCGGCGCCGTCGGCCCGCACTTCGCGCCGAAGGCGAAGCACGTGATCTATCTCCACATGGTCGGCGGCCCGCCCCAGCAGGATCTCTACGACTACAAGCCGCAGATGGACGAGTGGTACGACAAGGACCTGCCCGAGAGCATCCGCAACGGCCAGCGGCTCACGACGATGACCTCGGGCCAGAAGCGGTTCCCGATCGCGCCCTCCGTCTTCACGTTCGCGCAGCACGGCCGGAGCGGCATGTGGGTGAGCGAACTGCTGCCGCACACGGCGAAGATGGTCGACGAAATGTGCTTCATCCGCAGCATGCACACCGAGGCGATCAACCACGAGCCGGCGATCTGCTACATGCAGACCGGCAACCAGATCGTCGGCCGGCCCTGCCTCGGCTCGTGGACGAGCTACGGCCTCGGCTCGCTCAATAAAGACCTGCCGACATTCGTCGTGCTCGTGGCCCGCTCCACGAAGCCCGAGCAGCCGCAGGCGATCGGGGCCCGGCTGTGGTCGAGCGGCTACCTGCCGGGAGAGTACGCCGGCGTGAGCTTCCGAAGCGCGGGCGACCCGATTCTTTACATCAACAACCCGCCCGGCGTGCCGACGGAGGTCCGCCGCAAGACGCTCGACGGCCTGCAGGCCTTGAACCAGCGGACGCTCGCGGAGATCGGCGACCCCGAGACCCGCACCCGCATCGCCCAATACGAAATGGCCTTCCGCATGCAGGCGAGCGTGCCCGACCTCACGAACATCGCAAGCGAGCCGGCGAGCACGCTCGCCCTTTACGGCGACGACGTCAAAAATCCCGGGTCCTTCGCCAACTCCGTGCTCATGGCCCGGCGGATGGTGGAGCGGGGCGTGCGGTTCGTGCAGCTCTATCTCAACCACTGGGACACGCACGCCAACGTGGTCGGTCGGCTCAAGAACGGCTGCAAGGACATCGACCAGCCCTGCTGGGGTCTCGTGCAGGATTTGAAGGCCCGCGGCCTCCTCGACGAGACGCTCGTCATCTGGGGCGGCGAGTTCGGCCGCACGGTCTACTCGCAGGGGGGCCTCTCGAAGCAGAACTACGGCCGCGACCACCATCCGCGCTGCTTCACGATGTGGATGGCCGGCGGCGGCTCCCGGCCGGGCCAGATCTACGGCGAGACCGACGACTTCTCCTACAACATCGTCAAGGACCCGGTGCACATCCGCGACTTCCACGCCACGGTGCTGCACCTCCTCGGCTTCGACCACGAGCGGTTGACCTACCGCCACCTCGGCCTCGACCAGAAGCTCACGGGCGTCGAGCACGCCCGCGTGATCCCCGACCTCCTGGCTTGAAGGCGCAGGCCGGCCCTCACCCGCGTGCGACGCGGTTCTGCTCGTCGAGCACGATCACGGCCGGGGAGTGGCCGGCGGCTTCGGCCTCGTCGACCCACGCGAACGCCATGATCGTGAGCCGGTCGCCCGGCTGCCCCAGGTGGGCCGTGGCGCCGTTGAGTTCGATCACGCCCGACCCGGCCTTCCCGTGGATCACGTAGGTCTCGAACCGCTCGCCGTTGGCGAGGTTCCCCACCAGGATCCGCTCGTAGGGCCGCAGCCCCACGCGTGCGGCGAGGTCGGCGGCGATCGTGAGGCTCCCCTCGTAGTCGACCGAGGCGCCGGTCACCGTGGCCCGATGGATTTTCGACTTGAGCAGGCAGATCGTCATGGTCGACAGTGCCCGTTACTGTACCCCGCTCCCGGCCATCTGGCCACTGTAAAACGCCCCGCGGGCGCACGATAGTGGATCAACGCGGCCATGCCGACCTCGCGCCCGATCCGCCTGATGCTCGTCGACGAACGCACGCACGCGGTGGCCCGGGCCTACGACCTCGGGCTGTTCAAGGCGGCTCAGCACCGGCCACTCCCGCGCCGGGCGCACTCTCGATCGAGAGCGTGCCGCCAAGCCTCTCGAGCCGTCGGCGGGACCTGCGTGCAACCCGCCCCTTCACCGCGCTTCCGCAGGCCCGCATACTCCCCACGCGTTCACTTTTCACTCGTATTCCGGCCGCGAGCGCGTTTCGATGAATGCAAAAGCCATTGCAGCCGAGGTCGCTTCGTGGCCCGTTGGCGAGCGACTCCGGCTGATCGAAGAAATTGAGGAAGGGATTTCGGCACTCGACGAGGCCACCGTACTCGACGGTGCCGTGAAACGCGACCTCGAGCGGCGACTCGAGGAGTACAGGGATGCTCCTCTGGCGGGGTCGCCCTGGGAGGAAGTCGAGGCACGTCTGCGTGGACTCGCCTCGTGAGCCTGCGGTTGATCGTCAACCCACTCGCTGAGAACGATCTCTTCGAAGCCGAACCGTGGCACGACACCCAGCGGCAAGGGCTCGGAACGGAACTTCTCGACGAGGTGACCAGGGTCTTCGAGCGGATCGCTCGGACACGGGAATCACGCGATCCAGTTCCGAGATCTGCGCGTCGCGATCGTCAGGCGATTTCGGTATGCCGTCGTCTCCAGGCTGGATCCCAATCAAGTGACCGTGATCGCTGTGTATCACACGAGCCGCCACCCGAGGGGGTGGCAAACCCGAAGGGGAGGCAGAAGGTGACCGCCACCACATCTGGGCAAGATGGCACTTCACCAAGTGTGACCAATTTTGGTGACAGTCACCTTTTCGCGCTCGCACAGGTGCTCGCCGATCGAGATCGCACCTGATTGCGAGCGCGACTTCATCCGAATTTTCGGCGAGCGGAATGCCGACATCGTGAACGCCTGCTTCCGCAGCGTCGCTCACTTCGTCGGAAGTCCCTCGAACAATACGAATCCCGCCGCAAGCGTCGCATTGTCATGCTTCCCGCTCCACTCCTGGAACGGCTGGGCTCACTGGTCGACGCATCAGACCGCCAGGCGGCTCGACGCCGGAGCAAGCCTCGACAGAGGATCCTTGACACACATATGCTTATCTTATACGCTTTTATGCATGCGTACGACGATGGACATCGACGATGCCTTGCTCGCCGACGCGAAACGTCGTGCTGCCGAAAAGGGCACGACATTGACGGCTTTCGTCGAGCACGCGCTCGCGGCGGCGCTCGCCCGCCGCGAAACGAGCCCGTCGCCATATCGGCTGCAGTGGAAAACGCACCGGGGGCGCCTCCTTCCCGGCGCCGACGTCGCCGACCGTGATCGACTCTTCGAGGTGATGGAAGGCCGGCGATGATCGCCGTCGACACCAACATCCTCGTCTATGCCAACCGTGAGGAGTCACCCCGGCACGCGGTTGCACTCGCTACGATTCGCCGACTTGCAGAGGGGCTCGAAGCGTGGGCTCTGCCGATCTTCTGCGTCGGGGAGTATCTGCGCGTCGTGACCCATGAACGCATCTTCGATCCGCCCACACCGATCGTAGATGCCCTTTCGACAATCGAGTCGCTCGTCCAAAGTCCGTCGGTGCGCCTGCTCACGCCAGGAGATCGCTTTCTGCCGCTGCTGCGCAGTGCAATCGAGCGCTCGGGCGTCGCGGGCAACCTTGTCTTTGATGCGCAGATCGCCGCGTTGTGCCTCGAGTATGGTGCCACGACACTGCTCACCGAGGATCGCGACTTCGTCAGGTTTCCCGGGCTCACGATCATCGGCCTGGATGAGTGAGGTGGACCCCAATCTTTGGACAGTCGGGAGCCCTGTATAAGGTGTAGCGCCACTGGGCGTGTGGCCCGCGAGACCCATTCCAAGGGTCTCGCACGGCCACGGGGCGGTTTACGGGTTGTGTTCCTGTTGATGTTCCTTTGTTCTGAGTCCGTCTCAACGGAGATTTGAGCGCGAACACTTTTGTCGCGTCAGCCCTCTGCGTAGACCTCGGCGGGTGTGCGGTAGGCAAGGGACTGGTGGAGCCGCTCGTTAAAGGAGAAGTCGAAGTACCTGCCCAACGAGTCCTCGGCCTGCCAGCCGTCTGCGTAGTCCCGCAAGTAGACCT
>RGVT01000090.1 GCA_010027105.1 Planctomycetia bacterium | reverse complement strand
GAGGAGCGTCGCGGGGGGCACGTGCTTCACGAACCCGGCCCGCAGGAACGAGTCGTTCGACGAGTTCTCGAGCAGCCGCCGCACGAGGTAGGCCATGCCGGGCACGAGCTCGCCGTAGGGCATGTAGACCCGCAGCCGCCAGCCCGCGCCGGTCACCGCCGCCTTCTCGGGGTCGCCCATCCCGTGGAGCATCTGCATCTCGAGAGAGCGCCGGTCGAGGCCCAGGTGCTCGGCCACGGCCATGCCGTGCGCGAGCGACCGGAGGTTGTGGCTGCCGAGCGCGGGCCTGAGCACGTCGGCCTGCTCGAGGAGGAACCGCGTGGCGGCCTCGAAGCAGGCGTCGGTGCGCCACTTCTCGCGCCACACCGGCACGGGCCAGCCGGCCGCGCGGGCGTTGATCGTCTCGGCGTCCCAGTAGGCCCCCTTCACCAGGCGGATCCACACCGGCGTGCCGCGCAGGCGGGCCCACGCGGCGAGGTCCTCGAGGTCGCGGGCCGCCGACGTGAGGTAGGCCTGCACCACGATCCCGCAGTGCGGCCACGAGCGAAACTCCTCCTCGAGCGCGATCTGCCTGAAGATCGCGAGCGCGAGGTCCTTGGTGGCGTGGTGCTCCATGTCGACGTGCACCTGCGCGCCGTTGTCGCGGGCCAGCCGCCACAGCGGCCGCAGCCGCGCGAGCACCCGCTCGGCGGTGCCCCGCGGGTCGAGGGCGTCGAACTGGCTGTCGAGCGCCGAGAGTTTGAGCGACACGTTGACCCGCGGCAGCGGGCCGTCGGGGCCGTCGTCGACGAGCGGATCGGTCGGCCAGCCCGCGGCCTTCGCGGGCAGCGCCTCGAGCAGGCTCGCGTACGCCGCGGCGTAGGCGTCGGCCTCGGCGTCGCTCGTGACCGCCTCGCCGAGGAGGTCGAGCGTGAAGCCGCGGTGGTGCCGGCGCTCGGCGAGCGCCGCGGCGGCCGCCTCCTCGGGCGTGGAGCCGGCGATGAACCGCCGCGCCTGCGCGAGCGTGGCCGCCCGCACGGCCCGGGCGGCCAGCGGGGCGAGCACGCCGCCGCGGGCCGCCTTGAGCGCCAGCCGCAGCGCGGCGGGCAGCCGCCCGAGCACCGCGTCGTCGAGATACTCGCGGACGTGCCGGTCGAGGGCCGCGGGGTCGTCGAGCATCGGCATGCAGTCGACGAGCCGGAAGAGCCGCACCTTGAGGTCGTCGTCGTGCGTGGCCCACTCGCCGGCCTGCTGGATCCACCAGTCGGGCGACGCGGGGGTGGGCTGGGCGGCGAGGGCCTCGTCGAGGAGGCGGCGGCCGATGGCCTGCGTGCGGGCCTCGATCGCCTCGCGGTCGGCGGCCGAGAGCCGCGTCGGCAGGGGCACGGGCTGGTGGGCATCCGCGGCCATCGAACCACTTCCGGGGACATCACAAGTCTATCACGCGCTTGGGGTTAGGCGGTGAGCGAACGGCCCGCCACCACGTTTCGCGGCCGCGGCGGGGCCGCCCGTGGTAGACTGCCCGGCGTCGACACGGGCGTTCCGACCGCCCGGCGACGCCAGCGATGCAGCACACGCACGTGATCCCTCAGGCAGGACGCTCCCCCGACCCCTTGGCCAGGCGTCTGGACGGCGGCGGTCCCGTGGTGCTTCCCGCCCTCCTGCTGTGTGACTTCGGCCACCTCGCCCGCGAGGTGGAGCGGCTCGAACAGGCCGGCGCCGCGGCCCTCCACCTCGACGTCATGGACGGCCGGTTCGTGCCCCAGCTCACCTACGGCCTGGTCGTGGTCGAGGCGGTGCGCCGGGCGGCCAGGGTGCCGATCGAGGTGCACCTCATGATCGAGCAGCCCGAGCGGACGATCGACGACTACGCCCGGGCCGGGGCCGACATCCTCACCGTCCACGTGGAGGGTCTGGCCGACCCGGCCGGCACGCTCCGGGCGATCGCGGCGGCGGGCCCCCGGGCCCATCTCGCGGTCAGCCCGGGCACGCCGGTCGACCGCGTGCTCCCCCACCTCGACCACTGCGACGGCGTGCTCGTGATGAGCGTCGAGCCGGGCTATGGCGGCCAGCGGTTCGACGACGTGGCGCTCGGGAAGCTGGCCGCCCTCGCCGAGGAGCGCCGCCGGCGCGGCGACGCGTTCCGCCTCGGCGTCGACGGCGGCATCTCGACCGACACCGTCGGCGCCGTGGCCGCGGCCGGCGCCGAACTGATCGTGGCGGGCAGCGCGGTGATCCGCTCCCGCGACTACGCCCACGCCATCGCCGAACTCGAAGCGCTCGCGCGGGCCGCCGCGTGACCACCGTGCACCCCGGAGACCTTTCCACCTGATGGCCGATTTCCTCGTCGTCATCCGCTCTGGCCCCACCGACTACGACCTGCAGGGCCGCATTCGCGGCACGCTCGACGTGCCGCTCGCAGCCCAGGGCGTGGCCGAGGCCGAGGCCGCGGCGGCCGCCGTGGCTCCTCTCGCCCCGGTCGTGATCTACGCGTCGCCCGACGCCTCCGCCCTCGAAACCGCCCGGCACGTGGCCCGGGCCTGCGGCCAGCGGGTGCGTCGGCTCGACGGCCTCGCGAACCTCGACCAGGGCCTGTGGCAGGGGATGCTCGTCGACGAGATCCGCCTCAAGCAGCCGCGGCTCTACCGCCAGTGGCAGGACAACCCCTGGGCGGTGTCGCCGCCGGAGGGAGAACTGCTCGAGGAGGCGTGCGGCCGGGTGGAGGCCGCGCTCGAGAGACTCTGCCGCAGGCAGCCGGCGGGGCGGATCGTGCTCGTGGTGCCCGCGCCGCTCGACAGGATCGTGCGCTGGATCACCTCGGGCGATCCGCTCGGAGACCTCTGGTCGCGTGAGCCCGCCGCGGCGGGCCTCGTCGAGATCCCGCTCGCCGCCCAGTGGCGCCGGGCGATTCCGCTCCACAAGGCCCGCGCCTGATCCGGCGCAGCGGCGGCGCGGCCCCGCGACTAGACTCGTGACGCCCGCAGGGACGGCAGGCCGGCGATGAGCATCGGACAGGAAGCAGCGATGGAACGAGCGAGCCCCGGGGGGCCCCGCCCCAAGCGCGGTGTGCCGGAGGGGCTGTGGCTCAAGTGCGACGGCTGCCAGGCCACGATCTACAAGAAGGAGGCCGAGGAGCTCCTCAGCGTCTGCCCGCGGTGCGGGTTCCACTGGTACGTCTCCGCCGCCCAGCGGCTCGCCCAGCTGCTCGATGCGGGCACGTTCGAGGAGTGGGACGCCCACCTCCGCCCCACCGACCCGCTCGGATTCAAGGACAAGAAGCCCTACGCCGAGCGGCTGGTGGCCGAGCAGAAACGCACCGGCCTCTCCGATGCGGCGCTCACCGGCACCGGCATGATCCGAGCCCGGCGCGTGGCCGTGGGCGTCACCGACTCGTCGTTCATCATGGGCAGCATGGGGAGCGTGGTGGGGGAGCGGCTGGCGCGGCTCGTGGAGCGGGCCACGGCCGAGAACCTGCCGCTGATCATCGTGAGCGCCTCCGGCGGCGGCGCCCGGATGCACGAGGGGATCCTCTCGCTCATGCAGATGGCGAAGGTCTCGGCGGCCCTGGCCCGCTACTCGCAGGCCGGCGGGCTCTTCATCTCGGTGCTCACCAACCCCACGATGGGCGGCGTGGCGGCGAGTTTCGCGTCGCTCGGCGACCTGTGCTTCGCCGAGCCGCGGGCCCTGATCGGGTTCGCCGGCCCGCGCACGATCAAGGCCACGATCCGGGTGGAGCTGCCGAAGGGGTTCCAGACGAGCGAGTTCCTCCTCGAGCACGGGTTCATCGACCGGATCGTGGCCCGCAAGGATCTCAAGAGCGAGATCGCCCGCGCGATCGACTACTGCGGCGGGCGTGGTGCAGATTGACGATCAGTACCTACAGCATCGGAGAGGATGCCTCGCTCTCGTGTAGCCGCAGAGTGGCACTCTGCGGCCCTCCGGCTCGGGCCGCGATTGACCCGCCGCGGCGTGCCGGGGTAGTATGAACGGATGTATCGTGGGCGGTCGGAGCTGTTCCGCCGCCGGATTTCCCGCAAGGCTTCGCGAGGCCGCCATGCCTCCCCACCCCGATTTCGGACGGCTCTCGTTGGCCGCACACGACCGCGCCGCCGTGCTCGAGGCGGCCCGCGTGCTGGCCGACCATCTGCCCGTCGAACGCGTGGTGCTCTTCGGCTCGAAGGCCCGGGGCGACGACCGTGCCGATAGTGACATCGACCTGTTGATCCTGACCGCCCGGCCCCTGGACGTCGTCGAAGGGTTCCGGGTCACCGATCTCCTCCAACCAATTCAGCATCGCCACCATTGCATCATCAGTCCGCTGCGACTCAGCGCCGACGAGTGGTATCACGGCGTCTACCAGGTGCTCGGCATCCGCCACGAAATCGACCGCGACGGCATCGACGTGCCGCTTTCATCCGGCGGCCCTGAGACGCGGCGACCAGAGCCCGTGCCGCGATGAGCCCCGAAGAAGCTCGGGCGAGCGTCATCGCCTGGTCGGTGGAGCGCGCCCGGGTCCGGCTGGCGGCGGCGGAACGAGAACTCGAGGCCGGCGTGCCGCAACTCGCGGCCGACCATGCCTACTACGCCTGTTTCCATCTGCTCTCGGCGATCTTCCTCCACGAGGGGCTGACCCTGAAGCGACATTCGGCTGTCCGCTCGGCCCTGCACGAACGGTTGATCCAAACCGGCCGGCTCGACCGGCCGTGGGGCGGCATCTTCGACAGGCTGGCGGAGCTCCGGACCAAGTCGGTCTATGCCGCGCTCTTCACGCTCGATCCTGCGGCCGGGCGGGCCGTCGTGGACGATGCCGCGCGGCTCGCGACGGAATTGCGGCGGCTGCTCCCGCCGACGTGAGGCCACGCGCTCTCGTGTAGCCGGAGAGTGGCACGCCGCGGCCAGCGGTGGTGCAGATTGACAATGCACCTACGGGAACCGGCGGTTTGCGTCCCACGTTCGGAGCCGCAGAGTGGCACTCTGCGGTCTTACGGCTCGCTCACCTCGATCACGCGCAGCATCGACGGCTCCGGCCAGGGTTCGGGCCGCGGCTTGTCGCGATTGGCCCCGAGCGACTCCCAGCGGAGGAGGAACCGCCGCCCCGGCTCGCCCGACGAGCCCGAGTCGTCGGCGTAGCGCACGCGCATCTCGGGGAACTTCGACTCCACTTTCCACAGGCTCCGCGGATGGTGCGGCCTGGCCGGCTCCGTGCGTTTCACCGCCAGCGTCTCCTCGTCGAGCACCCACGCGCCCGATCCGTTCTTCACGTGGCCGAACTCGAGCCGCAGTTCGCCCTCCCCGCCCGTCTCGACGGCGCCGAGATGGATGTCGTAGTGCGGGAGCGTGCCGCCACCCGCGAGTTCGAAGCGATGGTCCCAATCGCTGAGCTGCACGACTTTCCAGACCGTGCCCGCCCGGCGGGCCACGAATGCCTGGGAGTTGCCGGATGCGTCGTACTTGTAGAAGGAGAGGATCGTCCGTTTCCGCGAGTCGAACCCGACCCTTCCCGAGCCGTTGAGCAGCCCGCCGCCGACCGGTATGCGATCGACGATCACCCCCGGGGTGGAAAGCGTGATGGGGAGCGTGATCGGCCGGCTCGAGTCGGTCAGCCAGTGCGTGAAATTCCGGCTCCGCGCATAGGAGAGATCGTGGTTGGTGGCCGCGTCGCCCGATTCCCGCCACACCCAGGAAATGTGAAACGCCCCATCCGGCCCGGCGACCGGCGCGAGCGGGTAGGCGTTGCGCTTCCCCTCGCCGTCGAAGATCGGGCCGTCGACGAGCCGCCGCCATGACCTCGCATCGACGTCGTAGACGTTCATGAGCGTGCTGCCGTTGCCGCTTTCCCCGGACCGGTATTGAAACACGAGCCGGCCGTCGGGGAGCGTGAGGAACACGGGGTAGGTGCAGCGGTCTTCGTCGCGGCCCACCATCGCCGGCACCTGCTCGAACGACGCGATCGCGCCCGGCTCGCGGGTGCGCCAGTAGGTGAGCCGGTTGCAGTGCATGTTGCCGGCGAGGTGGAGGTGGCCGGCCGAGTCCGCGGCCATCACGATGGAGTTGTGGCTGTCCCACCCGAGCACGGCCGAGGTCTCGGGGCGTCCGTACCGCGGCGGCCCTTCCTGCCGCGACGGCAGCCGGCAAAACTCCCACGTGGTGTCGCCGAGCGAGCGGGCCGCGACGGTGAGATGCCGGTCGGCGGCGTAGAACGCCACGTACTGCCGGTCGCCGTGCGTGAGGAGCGCGAATCCCACGGTATGCCCGGCCCATGCGGGCGCCACGTCGACCGTCGCCACGGCCCGCGGCTCTTTGGGGGGGGGCTCCGCCGCAGCCGAGCCGGCCGCGAGCGAACTCGCGGCCCAGAGCAGCCGGCCGAGGACGGACAGACGGAGCGGGGCAGGGTGTCGCATCACGCCCGGAGTGTAGGGAAAAATCCCGGCCAAAACGCGGTTTTTGGCAACGTCGTGCCAAAAAACTCAAATTGAGATGCCGGCCGTCGGCGAGGGGGGGCAATCACAGGCTGGGTCAGTTTCCGCCCCCCTCCGTCATTTTGTTTCCGGAGGGCGTCATGCCAGATCCCGTGACGATCGGGGTGCAGCAGTTGTTCGTGCGGCACCAACCCGCCCTGCGGTCGTTCGCGATCGCGCTGACGGGCGACTTTGCCGCCGCGGAGGACGTCGTGCAGGAAACTTTTTTGACCATCACCGCGAAGGCGGCCGACTTCGAGCCGGGCACGAACTTCGTCGCCTGGGCCTGCGCGATCGCGCGGCTGAAGGTGCTCGAAAATCGCCGCGCCGTGCGGCGGTTTTCGCCGGCGGTCGTCGATGCCCTCGCCGACGCGATCCCGGCCGACGAGCTCGGGGCCGATCTCGGCTGCGAGCGGCTTCCGCAACTGCTTGCCTGCCTCGAGGAGCTGCCGCCGAAGGCGCGGGAGCTCGTGCGGCTGCGGTATTTCCTGGAGCAGGGGCCGACGGTGATCGCGGAATCGCTCGGCCGATCGGTGGCCGGCGTCAACGCGGCGCTGCAAAAGGCCCGCGAGGCCCTGCGGATCTGCGTCGCCCGCCGGCTCGCGGCGGAAGGAACGGGGGTGGCCTGATGGCGGCCGACCACACGCATGCATTGATCGAGGCCTGGCTCGACGGCGTGATCGACGACGTCGGTCTGGCCGAACTCGAGGTAGGGCTCCTCGAATCTGCGGAGGTCCGCCGCGAGTTTTGGAGGCGGGCCGCGCTCCACGGGATGCTCTGCGAGGCCGCGAAGGTGGCGTTTGCCGGCGGCGTGGAGGCCGTTCCGGCGCAGTCTGGGCCACCGGCGGTAGGCTCGGGCCTGGCCCTGGGGGGTCGTCGGAGGTGGCTGCGCGGGAGCGTCGCGGCGGGCATGGCCGTGATCCTGATCAGCGGCTGCGGTCTCGGCTCGGCGGTCACCTCGCTCGCCTTCGCCTATTCGGGATGGCTCGACCGCGGCCAGCCCGCGGTCGTCCACGAAGAGGGCTTCGAGCGTCCGCCGGCGCCCGAGCAGCGGTATCTGCCCGACCGGCTCGACGTCTGGGGCGGCGACGAGACGGTCGTCGTGGGGCCCGAGCATGGCATCGTGCCGCAGTCGGGCGACCGCATGCTCAAGTTTCTCTCGCCGCGGCCGCAGGGGGCCATCTATCCGGGCTATGCCTCCGAGATCTGGCGGGTGATCGACCTCGAATCGCTGCGGGGCGCGGCCCGCTCCCGCGACGTGAGGATCGACTTTTCGGCCTGCTTCAACGGCTGCCAGCGGGGTGCCCCGCGGAATTGCTGGATCAGCGCGATCGCCACCGACGCGCTGCCCGAGACGCTCGGCCGCGATTGGGAGCAGCAGTTCAAGGCGGCCCAGGAGCGGCCGGCCGCCGTCGCGTCGGGGCAGGCCCGCGAACTGCTCGATGCCGACCCGGCCACCTGGCAGCGGTTCTCGGTGACGGTCACGGCGCCGCCCGGCGCCCGCTACCTGCTCCTCCACTGCCTCTCGGAATACCGCTCGACCGAGGACGCCGACGTGGCCGACCGCTGTGGCCAGTATGTCGACGACCTCAGCGTGGCCGTCACGGCCGCCGAGCCGGCCGTGGTCGAGGTGGCCTCCCACCACGGGGAAGCGCGGCGATGATCACAGGCTGGCTGCCGCTGCAACACGCGGGCCGCGACGCCCACGATCCGGTGCGGGACGACGGCACGATCCTCGGCCGGGCCGTCCGGTTCATCCACCAACACGCCGTCCGCGGCATCCACGTTCGTGACGTGGCGGCCCACGTGCGGGCCAGCCGCCGCTGGCTCGACGGCCAGTTCGTGGAGCATCTTGGACGCACGGCTCACGAGGAGATCGTGCGGGTGCAGTTCGGCCAGGTCGAGCGGCTGCTCCTCCAGACCGACCTCGCCATCGAAGACGTCGCCGCCCGCTGCGGCTTCCGCCACCCGGAATACCTGAGCGTGGCCTTCAAGCGTCGCTACGGCGTCTCGCCGAGCCAGTGGCGCGGCCGCCGCATCCGCCGATCCCGCCGGGCGTGAGCCGGGCCCCGCCCGTGTAGCCGCAGATCTCCTCTTGCAGCCGCAGAGTGGCACTCTGCGGCCGCGTCACCGCGGTCGGCCCCCCTGCCGGCGACCGTCGTTCCCACGCGGGCGGTATGATGGCGGAGAGAGCATCATGAGCATCGTCGAGCGACCCACCCCCGCGCCGGCCTCCCCGCCGCCTCCGGCATCCGGCCGGCAGGCCCCGATCACGCTCGCGATGTACGACCGGATGATCGCCGCCGGCGTGTTCGATCCGGCCGAGGCGCATCCGCTCGAACTCATCGGAGGAGAGCTGCACATGATGTCGCCGATCGGTGATCGCCATGCCGACGCGGTCGCATATCTGACCCGCTGGAGCAGCCAGCACATCGACGTTTCCCGGATGCTCGTGTGGGCGCAAAACCCGCTG
>RGVT01000089.1 GCA_010027105.1 Planctomycetia bacterium | reverse complement strand
GAAACCGTCCGCAAGGAGATCCGTGCCGGCATCGAGGCCGAGGCGACCGCCCGCGCCGTGGCCTTCGACGCGGTGGGGCAGGGGGAGGAGGGCCGGCGGCACACGGCCGAACTGCTCGAGCAGCTCGAGGCCGACATGATGCAGGCCGCGGCCGAGCTCGACTTCGAGCGGGCCGCGCACCTCCGCGACCGGATCGCCGACCTGCGCGACGGCCGCGGCCGCGACGGGCGCCGCATCGGCAAGGGCCCGCGCCCCCGCGGCCCCGGCCGCATCCCGCGCCCGAAACGCACGTAGGACAGGCTGAAGCCTGTCCTACGTTCGGGCATGACAGGCTGAAGCCTGTCCTACGTGCGGGCATGACAGGCTGAAGCCTGTCCTACGTGCAGGCATGACAGGCTGAAGCCTGTCCTACGCGTCACGCCGTCGGGCCGGCTTGGGCGACGTCGGGGGTGACCTGGCCCGCGTACTGGGCGAAGTTGCGGGCGAAGAGGCCGGCGAGCTTGCGGGCGGTGGCGTCGTAGGCCGCCTTGTCGGCCCAGGCCTGCCGCGGCTGAAGCACCTCGGACGGCACGTTGGGGCAGGCCGTGAGGGCGTGGAGGCCGAAGACGGGATCGGCGGCGACCGGGGCGTCGCCGAGCATACCCGCGTGGATGGCATCGATGATCGCCCGGGTGAGGCCGAGCTTCATGCGGGTGCCCACGCCGTAGGCGCCGCCCGCCCAGCCCGTGTTCACGAGCCACACGTCGACCTTGTGCCGCCTGATCTTCTCCGCGAGGAGGCCGGCGTATTTCATCGGGTGCCAGACGAGGAACGGGCCGCCGAAGCAGGGGGAGAAGGTCGCCTGTGGCTCCGTCACGCCCATTTCCGTGCCCGCCACCTTCGCCGTGTAGCCGCTGATGCAGTGATACATCGCCTGTGCGGGGGTGAGCCGGCTCACCGGCGGGAGCACGCCGAAGGCGTCGCAGGTCAGGAAGATCACGTGCGTCGGGTGCCCGGCCACACAGGGAATCTTGGCGTTGCGGATGAACTCGATCGGATAGGCCCCGCGGGTGTTCTGCGTGATGCTCGTGTCGTGGAAGTCGACGTGGTGGCTGTCCTGGTCGTAGACCACGTTCTCGAGCACCGCACCGAACCGCAGGGCCTGAAAGATGTCGGGCTCCGTCTCGGGGGCGAGATCGATCGCCTTGGCGTAGCAGCCCCCCTCGATGTTGAAGATGCCCGTGTCGCTCCAGCAGTGCTCGTCGTCGCCGATCAGGAGCCGCTTGGGGTCGGCCGAGAGCGTCGTCTTGCCCGTACCCGAGAGACCGAAGAGGAGCGACGAGGCGCCCGTCTCCCTGTCGGCCGTGGCCGAGCAGTGCATCGAGAGGATGTTCCGCTTGGGGGCGAAGTAGTTGAGCATCGTGAACACGCCCTTCTTCATCTCGCCGGCGTACTCCGTGCCCAGGATCACGAGCTCCTTCGACTCGAGTGAGAGGTCGATGCTCGTCTTCGAGGTCATGCCGTGGGTGCGGCGATTCGCCGGAAAGCGGCCGGCGTTGTAGATGATCGCATCGGGCTCGCCGAACGCCATGAGCTCCTCCCGCGACGGTCGGATCAGCATCGTGTGCATGAACAGGGCGTGGTAGGGGCGCGAGCAGACGACGCGGACCTTGAGGCGGTGGGCCGGGTCCCATCCGGCGTAGGCGTCGACGCAGTAGAGAATGCTCCGGGTGTTGAGATAGTCCTTGGCCCGTTCGAGGTTCACCTTGAACGTGTCGTCGTCGATCGGCACGTTCACCGGGCCCCACCAGACGTCGTTTTCACTGGCGGGATTCCGCACGATCCGCTTGTCCTTCGGCGAGCGGCCCGTCTTCGCGCCGGAATAGGCGATCAGGGCGCCGGAGTCGGCGATGGCGCAGTCGGGCTCGAGCCGGATCGCCTCGGCGTAGAGTTCGGCCGGCGAGAGATTCCGCCGCACGTCGGCGACGGAAATGCCGTGGGCTGACAGGTCGATCCGCCTCATCTCGCGTCTCCTCCCGCACCGCCCGCGGCTGCTATTGCTGCTGCTGGATGTCGATGTCGGCCGCGTAGTCGGGGGCCGTGCGGAGGACGGAGTGTACCGGAACGTCGAGCGGGGCGAGGTGGTCGTGCCAGGAGAGGGTGGGGAGGCGGTCGAGCGTACGGGTGGCCACGCGGACCTCGATCCGCTCGTCGCCGGCGCCGCGGTAGACGCCCTTGTTGGGCGGCACGTCGGTGAAGTCCCGCCCGACGGCCGTCTTCACGAAATCGTGGTTCACCGGGCAGCCGTTGGTGGGATCGAAGCCCGTCCAGCCCATGTCGGGGAGCCAGACCTCGCACCAGGCGTGGCTCTGCGACTCCTTGTTGGGGCGGTGGATGTAGCCGCTCACATAGCGGGCCGGAACGCCGCACGACCGCAGGATCGCGATCATGAGGTGCGTGAAGTCCTGGCAGACGCCCTTGCCGCGCGACAGCAGGTGGTCGATCGGCGAGGTGGCACTCGTCACTTCGCGGGCATACTCGAAGCGGCTGCGGATGTGCTCCGCCACCTGGCAGACCCACATGCCCACCCGGGCCCGGGCCGCCGGCCGCAGCTGGGCGAGGTGCGGCTCGAGCAGCGGCGTGGGCTGCACCGGCCCCCGCAGCGGCAGGTAGTCGAGGGCCTCGAGCGGAAGCTGCCACTCGTCGGCGGGCGAGCCGGAGGGAAACTCCGCCAGGCTCGCGATCGGGCCGATGGCGGCGTCCTCCGTCTCCACCACGCTCGCCGCCAGGATCCTCAGCCGCGTGGGCGGCTTGAGGAGGTTGAAGTGGTGCACGCGGTTGCCGAAGCCGTCGAGATACCTGGCCACCGCGACCGGCTGCCCGATCGTGATCTGGAACGAGTGGCACCGCTGACCGCCGTCGCTGATCGGCTCCATGCGCAGCTCGCACAGCCACTCGCTCACGGGCTGCGAGTATTCCATCGTGGTTTCGTGCTGGATTTCGAGGATCATCGGCGGGCTCCGCTGGAGTCGCACCGGCTCGGGGGCGGCAAAAGTCGCTCGCTACGCGAGTCCTTTTGGATTGTCGCGTGGGCCGCAGCGGCCCAAGGCTCCTCGAGCGTTCGCCGACCCCCTCGCCTCCCGTTTAGTATCTGCCTCACAGCGCTTCTCCTCGTGGCTCTTTCAGTGCAGGGCGTATTGGTCGTGGAGGAGGTGGCCGATCCGGGCGGTGCGGGCGAGGGCGTCGCCGAGGAAGGCGTGCAGCCGGTCGCCGTCGAGGCCGTGGCCGTCGAAGTAGACGAGGTCGTTGAGGAGCCTGCCGACCGTCCGCACCACCTCGTCTTCGGAGCGGTCGGGAAGCCGGCCGCTGATCTCCGTGAGCGAGTGCATGATCCGCGCCAGGCAGAACCGCACCGAGTGGGGAAAGTCGGCGTTCACGAGGAGGAACTCGATGACCCGCTCGGGCTCCACACGGCTGATGTAGAGCCGCTGGTAGGCCTCGTAGGCCGCGCAGTTGCGGAGCACGGCACCCCACTGCAGGGCTCGGATCGGCAGGTCGGCACCGTCACCCCCCTCGAGCAGGCCGAACTTCGAGTCGAGGGTCCGCAGGATCTTGTCGGCCCGTTCGAGGTGCCGCCCGAGCTGGATGAAGTGCCAGCCCTCGTCGTGCGTCAGCGTGGCCTCGCAGACGCCGTGGAACAGGAGCACGCCCATCTGCGCCTCCTGGCAGAAGTCGTGCGGCGACTCCGCGACGCGTCCTTGGATCGCCGGGTCGGCGAGCCGCCAGTAGAGCTTGTTGAGTTCGCGCCACATCGGCGGGCTGATCGAACCGCGGATGCTCCGGGCGTTGTTGCGCGACCGGTTCACGCACGCCATCACGCTGCCGGGGTTCGACGCGTCGAGGAGCAGCCAGCGCTGCACCGCGGCCACCGGATGCTCACCCTCGGCCACCGGCGGCCGCTGCTGCCGCAGCAGGCTCAAGAGGGCGTTCCACTCGAGTTCGACCGGGTTCGAGAGCACGCCGTGCAGGTCGAGGTCGAGATGAAACGTCACGTCCACGGCCCGTGCCAGGTGGTCGGCCCGCTCCAGGTAGCGGCTCATCCAGAACAGAGCGTCGGCGACGCGGCTCAGCATCGCTCACCCGGCCGGCTCATGACCGCCCCTCCGCCAGGACCCAGGTGTCCTTGCTGCCGCCCCCCTGGGAGCTGTTCACGACGAGGCTCCCCTTCGGCAGGGCCACGCGGGTGAGGCCCCCGGGCGTCACCGTGACCCGCTCGCCGCAGAGGATGAACGGCCGCAGGTCGAGGTGACGCCCCTCGAGCCGGCCGTCGACGAACGTGGGATGCGTGGAGAGCTGGATCGTGGGCTGGGCGATGAAGTCGCGCGGGTTGGCCTGCAGGGCCCGGCGAAACTCCTCGCGCTGCTCGCGCGTGGAGGCGGGGCCGACGAGCATGCCGTAGCCACCCGACTCGTTGACCCGCTTCACCACGAGGTGCTCGAGGTTCGCGAGCACGTGACTCAAGTGGGCCGGAATCTCGGGGCGGAACGTCTCGACGTTGTTGAGGATCGGATCCTGCTCGAGGTAGTAGCGGATCATGTCGGGCACGAAGGGGTAGACGCCCTTGTCGTCGGCGATGCCGGTGCCGATGCTGTTGGCGAGGGCGACGCTCCCCGCGCGGTAGGCGTTGACGAGCCCGGGCACGCCGAGGGCGCTGTCGGGACGGAAGGTGAGGGGGTCGAGGAAGTCGTCGTCGATCCGCCGGTAGATGACGTCGACACGCTGCCGGCCACGGGTCGTCCGCATGGAGACGCGGTTGCCGTCGACGAACAGGTCGCGCCCCTCCACGAGCTCGATTCCCATGCGCTGGGCGAGGAAGCTGTGCTCGAAGTAGGCGGAGTTGTACATGCCGGGGCTCAAGAGCACGGCCGTGGGCTGGGAGGCCGACTCCGGCGCGATGTACTGCAGGACGTCGAGCAGGGCCGCCGGGTAGTCGTCGTTGGGCAGCACGTCGTAGTCGTTGAAGAGCGCCGGGAAGACCCGCTTGAGCACCTGCCGGTTCTGGAGCATGTAGCTCACGCCGGAGGGGGTGCGGGCGTTGTCCTCGAGCACGAGGTACTCGCCGTCGGCGGCGCGGATGAGGTCGGTGCCGCAGATGTGGATGTAGATCTTCCGCGGCACGTCCACCCCCACGAACTCGCGGCGGAAGGAGCCGCCCTGCAGGATCAGCCGGGCCGGCACCACGCCGTCGCGGAGAATGTGCTGCTCGTGGTAGACGTCCCACAGGAAGAGGTTGAGCGCGTTTATCCGCTGCACGAGACCCGACTCGACCTGCCGCCATTCGGCCGCCGGGATGATCCGCGGCACCGGGTCCATCGGCCAAACCCGCTCGATCCCCTCGTCGGCCCGGTAGACCGTGAAGCCGACGCCGTCCTGCCGCATGGAGAGATCCGTCATCGCCTTGCGGCGGCGGAAGTCGTCGGGGCTCGTCTGCCTGAGCCGCCGGTGGAGCGGGGAGTAATGCGGCCGCGGTGTGCCATCGCCGCCGATCATCTCGTCGTAGGCCGCGCCGAGTTCGTAGGCGCCGAAAAGCGCGGCCTCGGAATCGCCCAGCACCGCGGAATCGGGTGTCATGTCGTCCGCCTCGCCCGTGCTTCACCCGCCGAGGGATGCGCGGAAAACGGGCAGACACTGCCGCCCGGGGCGGCACGCCTGCCGTGCGCCCGACTCTTCACACCGCCGTTTCCTTGACGAAGGAACCGCAGAGGCTAGTCTGCGGCTCCCGGACGCATGCTACAGCAACTCGCGCGCCGGGAGCGAATTTTTCGGAGCGTGTCATGACCTACTGCGTCGGCATCCGCACCCACGAGGGGCTCGTGCTGGCCTCCGATTCCCGGACGAACTCGGGGATCGACCAGGTCGACGTGTGCCGCAAGATGAACACCTTCGTGACCCATGGGGAGCGGATGTTCACGATCCTCTCCAGCGGCAGCCTGTCGCTGACGCAGTCGATCATGACGCGGCTCGAGCAGGAGTTTCACGCCGGCGAGGGGCTGGCCAGGGCCGCCACGTTCTACGACGCCGCCCGCTGCGTGGGCACGAAGGTGCGCGAGGTGATCGCCCTCGACCGCGAATACATGGAGCGCGACCAGATCAGCTTCGCCGTGAACCTGCTGGTGGGGGGGCAGATCCACGGCGAGGAGCCACAGCTCTACATGATCTACTCGCAGGGCAATCCCCTGCGCTGCACCCGCTCGTCCCCCTTCCTGCAGATCGGCGAGAGCAAGTACGGCCGGCCGATCCTCGACCGCGGCATCCGCTTCGGCGAGACGACGCTCGACCAGGCGGTGATGTACGCCCTGATCTCGATCGACTCGACGATGCGGTCGAACGTGGCGGTCGGGCCACCGATCGACCTGCTGGTCTACACGAACGACGACCTGGCGGTGCGCCGCTACCGCCGGTTCACCGCGGCGGACCCCGACCTGCTCGAGATCCGCTCCCATTGGGAGCGCGAACTGCGCCGCGCCGTCACGCTGCTTCCGCAGGTTCGATTCGGCGAGCCGCCCGCCGCCACGGATCTCGGGCCCACGGCCTGACGCAGCCTTCTCGACGCGATGCCGTCGACCCACCGTGCGCCGGCAGGACTGCGTCGGCCACCGGGCGGGGTCTCCCGCGCCTCTAGGCCGCCTTCCGCAGCGGGTCGCGCGTGGGGTCGAGCGAGCGGCCGAGCCGCCGCCGCGGGGCGGCTGAGATTCCCGGCGCCTCGACGACGTTCGACTGCGACGTCTCGGCCGGCGTCACGGCAAGCCGCTCCCGCAGCGTCCGGGCAAGCGCGGGGCCCAGATCCTCGTCGCGGCCTCGCGCGCCCACGTCCTCGACGGCGTCGGCGAGCCCCAGCACCACGGCCTGCCGCACCCCTTCCCGAACCCACTGGAAAAAACTCATCGTGGCGACCTCCCCCTCGTGACCCGACGCATCCCGAGGTGGTATCGGCCCGGTCACGGGGCGGAGTGCACGCCCGCGGCCGCCGGTTCGGGCGCGGCGATCTGGGCTGACTCTGCGGCGGTCCGGCCCACGCACACCAGGCAGATGTCGTCGCTGCGGACCTGCCCCGCCGCATGGCGCTCGACGTCGGCGAGGATGCAGCGCCCGAGTTCTGCGGCGGCGCCGGGCCCCGCCTCGATCACCCGCTCGAGGCGGGGGATGCCGTAGGTGCGCTGGGCGTGGTCCAGCGCCTCGCTGACGCCGTCGGTGTAGAGCACGAGCGTGGAGCCGGCTTCGAGGGGGACGTGGGCGGCATTGTAGGCGTGGTCTGGATCCACCCCGAGCGGCAGGCCCGCCTCTTCCGCGCCGAGCGGCACGACGCCGCCCCGCGCATCCCGCAGCAACGGCGGCATGTGTCCGGCGTTCACCACGGTCAGGCGGTGCACGCGAGGATCGAGCACCGCCACGACCAGCGTCGCGAACCGATCCTCCCAGCCGCTGCGACAGAGGCTCTCGTTGATGCGCGACACCGCCCGGGCCGCGTCGGGCTCGCTGGCCAGGCAGTAGCGGACGTCGGCCGACAGGGCGGCCATCACGAGCGCCGCCGACACGCCCTTGCCCGAGACGTCGGCCAGCACGACCGCCGTCCGCTGATCGGCCAGGGGCACGTAGCTGAAAAAGTCACCGCTGATCTGCCGCGCCGGCTCGTAGAAGTCGAAGGTCTCGTAGCCGCGTATCTCGGGGGGCCGCGCCGGGAGCAGCCCCTGCTGCACACGGTGGGCGAGCTCGAGATCGCGGCGGAGCTGCTCGCGCGACAGCCGCTCCTCGTGCACCATCGCCTGCTCGATCGCCCGCGCGATGCGGCCCGCGACGCCCGCGAGCAGGCCCAGATCGGCCTGCTGAAAATCGGCGCCGCCGACGCCGCGATCGATCTGGAGGACGCCCAGCACGCCCCCGTCGGCCCGCACGAACGGCACGCACATCACGGAGCGGATGCCACAGTCGACCACGCTCCCGCCGAGATCGAACCGGCTGTCGGCCGAGACATCCTCCGACAGCACCGCCTGCCGCGACCGTACGACCAGATCCATGACGGAACGGCTGAACAGCACGGGACCGACCCGAGCCGACGCCGCGAACCTGCTGGCCCGCACCACCAGCCGCCGTGAATCGGGGTCGACGAGCAGCACGAAGCCGCGTTCAGCCTGGGGGAAGATCTCGAACAGGCCCTCGAGCGTGCGCGGCAGGACCTCGTCGAGGGCGACCGACGCCCCGATCACCCGGTCGAGGCCGAGTGACGCGCGAAAAATCGTCTCGTGGTCGCCGCCGGCGCCCCCGGCCGCGGGCGGAAGATCCACGGCCGACACGATCATCGACCCGGGCCCGCCGTCCCCCTCGTCAACGCCGCCCACGGCGAGTTCGCCCGAACCGGCCACCCGCTCCGCCGTGAGCGGCGCGTCGGAACGGAAGCGGAGCCGCTCCTCGCCGATCACGATCTCGTCGGCATCGAGCAGCGTCCGCCGGCCCGAGATCCGCCGGCCGTCGATGACCGTGCCGTTGCGGCTGCCGAGATCCTCGATCCAGGCGTCGTCCCCCTCGACGCCGACGGCGGCGTGCTGCCGGCTCACCGCCACCGCGTCGAGGATGATGCCGCAGGACGGGTGGCGGCCGATGACGGTGCGGCCCGCGGAGAGCCGGAATCGCTCCCCGGCCCGTGCGCCCGACACCGCTTCGAGGACACAGGTGGTGCGCACGTGGGGGAGTTCCCTGCGGCCCGGGCGGGCCGCGATTGCCTGTCCGCGACCGCCGCGGTACCCTGCCGATTGTGGTGATGCGGCTCCCGCGCCGCCATCCGCGGTGGAGGCGCCCGGGTTTCAGCCGTCGGGCACGATTCCGATTGGGGAATGGTGTAACGGTAGCACGACTGGCTCTGAACCAGTTAGTCTAGGTTCGAATCCTAGT
>RGVT01000088.1 GCA_010027105.1 Planctomycetia bacterium | reverse complement strand
GGCGATCCAGATCCGCGAGCGGACCGAGGGCGCCACGGCGCCCGCCATCGCCGACGCCCTCGACCTGCTGGCGGCGATCGAGATCGCCGGGCGGAGGTTTCTCGAGGGCGAAGCGTGCGCCCGCCGCTCCGTCTCGATCCGGCGCGGTGTGCCGGGCGCCCCGCCGGCCCAGGTCGCCGACTCGCTCGCGTTGTTCGCCGAGGCGCTTCGCGGGCGCGGCTACCTGCCGGAGGCAGCCGCCCGCCAGGCCGAGGCGGCGGAGGCCTGGGAAGCCTCGCTCGGGCCCAGGCACGCCGTCACGCTCCGCGCGCTCGAGGCCCTCGCCGCGATCAGGGCGGAGATGGGCGAGTTCGCCGAGGCTGGCCGGCTCCTCGACCGCGTCGTCGCTGCGCGGGTGGAGCTGGTCGGATCCGACCACCCCACCGTGGCCCGCAGCCTCGAACTCCGCGCCAATCTCCACGACGAGGCGGGCAATCACGCCGCCGCCCGCCCGATCCGCGATACCGTGGTGGCTATCCAGAGGAGCGCCGCCGACGGGCCGCACCCCGGCCTGGCTGTGGCGCTCGTGCATCTGGGAGACACGCTCCTGGCCTCCGGAGACCGGGCCGCGGCCCGGCGGGCCTACGAGGAGGCGCTCGGCATCGACACGCAGACGCTCGGCGAGGGGCATTGCGAAGTGGCCTCCGATCTGGTGCGGCTGGCGCGCTGCGCGATCTCGGGCGACGAGCGGCAGCAGGCGGCCGACCTGCTCGCCCGGGCCGCGCAGGTTCTCGGCGACGGCGGCGGCGATCCGCTGCGGCGGGCCCTCGCCCTGCACGAGCTCGCCCACGCCTACGAGCAGACCGGCGACCTCCCGCGGGCCGAGGACTTTTTCAAGCGGGCGGTGGAGGCCGACAAGTCGGCCTTCGGCGCCGAGCATCCGGAGACGGCCGTCGACCTGTTCCACCTGGCGCGGGTCGTGGAACGCCAGGGGAGGTTCGAGGAGGCCCGCGGGTATCTCCGCCAGGTGCTCGCCATCGACGTCAAGGTGCTCGGCACCTTCAACCTCACGACCGCCGAGACGATCGAGCGACTCGCCGACGTGTCGCTGCGGCGCGGCAAGGCGACCGCGTCGCGCGACCTGCTCAAGCAGGCGCTCGCCATCCGCCAGCGCACGCTCGGCCGCCCGCACCCCACCATGGCCGACATCTACGAGCGGCTGGCGGCCATCGAGGAGCGGGACGGCGACCGGACGGAGGCCGTGGAACTGCTCGACAAGGCGGTGGGGGTGCGGCTGCGGACGCAGGGAGCGATGCACCCCTCGCTGGCCCTGACGCTCGAGCGGCTCGCCGACGTGGAGGGGGCGGAGAACCCGGCCACCGCCGTCGACTTCCGCACCCGCGCCCTGGCGATCTGGAGGCTGCACCTCGGGCCGGAGCACGACGTGACCCTGACGGCGATGCAGCGGCTCGCCGAAGACCACCTCGCGGCGCGGCAGGCCGAGGCGGCCGAGGCGCTCCTGCGCCCCGCCCTCGAGACCACGCAGCGGCGGCTCGGCGAACGTAACCAGCGGGTCGCGGCGCTGCTGGTCGACCTGGCTGCCGCGGCGCGGCTGCGCGGGAGGAACGCCGAGGCGAAGCGACTGCTCGAGGAGGCGCTGGCGATCTGCCGCAGCCAGGCTCCCGGGCTCGACGCCGCCGCGGCGGTGTGCCTGCACAAGCTCGGGGCACTCGCCCTGGAGGAGCGGCGGCCCGACGCGGCGGTGCGGCTCCTGAAGCAGGCGGTCGCGATCGACGAGTCGATCTTCGGGCCGGAACACGCCGAGGTGGGGGAAGACCTGCTGCTGCTGGCCGCGGCGCACCGGGCGTTGGGCGAGGAGGATCTGGCCGCCGACCTGGCGGCCCGCGCCCGCGCGATCCTCGACTCGAGCCCCGGCGAGGGGCCGCCCGCCGCCACTCCCTGAGCCCCCGCCGCATCAACCGGCGGCGGCCGGCGGAGCGGACGGCTCCTTGGCCGGGGCGTCCTGGGCAGGGGCGGCGTCTTCCTTCTTGGGAACCACCCGCCGGATCACCCGCCGCTTGGTCGTCGTCTTCTTGGGGCCTTCGTCGGCGCCCGCGGTGGTCATCGCGACGTCGGCCGCCTTCTCGGCCTCGTCGAGGGCGGCCACCGCCGCGTCGATCGCCTCGGCTTTTCCGCGCAGGGTGGCGAGCACCCGCTCCGCCTCGGTGCGGCGGGCGCAGCCCGCGACCCAGAACCGGCCGACAGTCTGCTCCGCGCCGGCGGCTGCCACCGCCGCCGCCTGGATCGCCGCGCGGGCCCCCCGCGGGTCGT
Source organism: Planctomycetia bacterium (assembly GCA_010027105.1). Lineage (GTDB taxonomy): Bacteria > Planctomycetota > Planctomycetia > Pirellulales > UBA1268 > RGVT01. Next base: position 6,671 of record RGVT01000088.1, on the reverse strand, counting down.
TGGCGGCCAGCAGGCGATCCGCCTCGGCGACCCGGGCCTGCACGATGAGGATCAGCGGCTCGAGCCCGGCACCGTGCTTCGGGCCGAGACGTTCCCGGGCCACCTCGACCGCCCGGCCTGCGAATCCGATCGCGCCGGCCTGGTCGCCCTCGGCCAACTCCACCTCTCCGAGGTGGGAGAGCAGGGCCACGTGGGTGAGCGTCTGGTCGAGGTCGGCGATCTTCCCGACCAGCTCCGGCGACGCCGCTTCGCCCTCGGGCGGAGGCTCGACCGGCCGGCCCTCTTCGGCGGCCTGCCGGGCCGCCTCTGCTGCCCGCGTCTTGGCGGCGATGAAGCCCTCGAACTCCTTCACCGCCTGGTCGAGATAATGATGCGCCCGCGTGTGTTCCCCCTTACGGAGATGGTACAGCCCCTCGAGGTGTTTCGACATCATCAGCCCCGAGGCCACGGGTTCGTCGGGCAGGATCCCCTCCGCGACCGCCGATTCGCGGATCTTCAGCGCCTCCTCGAACAGGGCGTGGGCCTCGTCGAACGACTGCTGCTCCAGCTTGACCTCGCCCAGCCAGTCGAGGCTGCGGCAGAGGTATGCCAGGACGTGGGCGGCGTAGGCTGTGAACGCCGCCGACTGCCCCCGGACGACCGCCTGCCGATACTCCTCCTTGAAGGCCTTGCGTTTCCGGGAGAAGCCGTCCTTGGCCTCCGTGAGATGTGCCGCGGCCTCCGCCAGCCTGCCGGTGCGCAGTTCCACCGCCCCGAGAAGCGAGAGGCACTCGAAGTAGAACGTCGATTTCGGACCGAGGCCGGCTTCGCGGGAGTCGTGCACGGTGGCGACGAGGGGGGCGAGCATGTCGCGGGCCTTGGCGAAATCCCCCTCGTGGAGCAGGTTCCACACGAGAAACTTCTCCGCCTCGAGCGCGGTCTTCGACTGGGCGGCGGCCGGGTGCGCCGCGGCCGCCGCGAGCAGGATCGCGCCGGACGCGGCGAGGCTGCGGAGCACGAGGACGGACGACTGCTGCTTCACGGCTTCTCGGCGGCCGCGCCGCCCTCCTCCATCACTTCTTCGACCACCTCTTCGACCACTTCCACGTCGCCGCCGGCTGCGTCCTCGGCGGAGACGACATTGCCGTCTTCGTCGACCAGAACCACCTCGACCTCCTCCTCGTCGGCCGCGTCGTCCGGCCGCGGCCGGGGTGGCTCGGCCGGCTTCTTGGCCGGAGCGGGGGCCGGGCTTTTTGCGGCGGCCGGCGGGGCCGTCGGCCTGGCTGCCGCGGCCGCCGGCTGCGGCTCCGGCAGGTCGCGGTTGTTCATCTGCAGGTAGGCGTCCCAGCGGCCCACCACGTATTTGTCGACGAGGCCGATCCGGCGGGCGCTGCTGCCGTCGAGGTCGCGGTAGAAGAGATCCGCGGAAAACTTGCCGTTGCCGTCGGCGTCACGGTAGCGGTCGGTTTCGGAGAAGGATGCATCGTCGTTGAGGTCGCACCATGGTTCGCAACTCAACCTGACGCCGTCTCCAGCCCGGCCCGTGATGGGCTCGCCGTCGAGCACCAGGGATCGCCCCTCGTGCCAGTCGCCCGCGAAGCCGCACGCCGCACGCAGCGTCGAACGCCCGACGTCGAACAGCAGGGCGTCGGCATTGACCTTCAGACCGTTGAAAAACGGGAGCATCGAAAGGGTCAGCAGGCCGGCGCCGAGCAGCAGCACGCCGTCCAGGCCGCCGATCAGCGCCCCGCCGATCTTTTCGATGATCGCCTGCGACTTCATGTCGCCTCCCGTGGGGAGCAGTGGGTAGACGGCGACCCAGAGCACGAGGAACGGGATCCAGAACAGGATCACGAACGCAAGGAACATGCCCCAGGCCTCGAACGGAAAGTCGGTCGGCAGAAAGGCCGCCACCGCCGTCTCGAGACCGCCGGCCACGATGGCCGCCGTCGGTTCGAGCAGCAGGATCGCCAGCGTCAGCGACGCCAGCGCCAGCAGACCTGCGGCAGCCATCGCGAAGATGCCGCGGTCGGACCCCAGCCAGCCGAGGTAGCCGACGGTGATCAGGACGGCGATGTCGACGATGAAACCGGGCATGGCGGGCGGCGTGTGTCAGGTGGTGACGCGGACGACCTCGTTGATGCTCGTGACACCCTTCAGCACCTTCATGATACCGTCGGATTGCAAGGATCGTGTTCCGCTTTTGCGGGCGGCCGCCTTGAGGTCCTGGACGGACGGGTGGGCCGTGATCAGCTTGCGGACGTCGTCGTTCATCACGAGCAGCTCGTGGAGCCCCATGCGGCCGCGGTAGCCGCTGCCGCCGCACTCCTCGCAGCCCTTCTCCCGGAAGATTTTCTCGACCGTGCCCGGCTTGATCCCGAACTTTTTCAGGAACTCCGGCGGCGGGGCGTAGGCCTCCTTGCAGGCGGGGCAGAGTTTGCGGGCCAGGCGCTGCCCGAGCACGGCCGTGACGGCCGTCTGGATGAGCATCGGGTCGAGGCCGAGATCGAGCATGCGGGTGATCGTGGCCACCGTGTCGTTGGCGTGCAGCGTGGAAAACACGAAGTGGCCCGTGAGGGCCGCCTGGCAGGCGATCTCGGCCGTCTCCTTGTCGCGGATCTCCCCCACGAGGAGCACGTCGGGATCCTGGCGGAGCACGCTGCGGAGGATCGCGGCGAAGGTCACGCCGGCGGCGGAGTTGACCGCGATCTGCGTGATCCCGTTGAGCCGATACTCCACCGGATCCTCGATCGTGGTGATGTTGTGCTGGTTCCTGTCGATCTCGCTCAGGGAGGCGTAGACGGTGGTCGTCTTGCCGGAGCCCGTGGGGCCGGTCACGAGGAACATGCCGTAGGGCTTGTGGATCACCTCGCGGAGCTGCTCCAGGATCTGGCTCCGCAGGCCGATATTGGCCAGGCCCGCCTGCATCACGCCGCCCGAAGAATTGAGCAGCCGCAGCACCATCTTCTCGCCGTAGCTCGTCGGCGTGGAGGCGGCCCGCACGTCGTATTTCACCCGCTCGAGCACCGCGGCGAAGGTGCCGTCCTGCGGCCGGCGCCGCTCGGCGATGTCCATGTCGGAGACGACCTTGAGGGCCGAGATCACCCCCTTGCCGGCCGTCATCGGCATCGTCTCGACGTTGTGCAGCACGCCGTCGACGCGGTAGCGCACGTGATAGTCGTTGTCGTGCGGCTCGAAGTGGATGTCGGTGGCGCCGCGGCGCATGGCGGCGGTGAGCATCTTCTCGGCCGCCTGGACGTTTGCGGACGCCGTGTCCTTGTCTTCGCCCGGGGCGGCCATGGCGAAGGCGGGCCGGCCGTCCTTCTTGAGGAACATGAAGGCGGGCGGTTCCGGCTGGGCCTTCTTGCGGCCGATCGACTGCTGCAGCGCGGTGCCGACCGCCTTGAGCCGGGCCGAGAGCGTGGGCGGCTTGACGTTGGCCGCCTTGGCGGCCGCGGCCGCGGCCTTGCGGGCCTCGCTGCGCCGGCGGACTCCCGCCCGCAGGTTGTCGACGAACTTCTTCGTCAGGATGCGGGCGTCGGGGGGAACCCGCTTGTCGCGGGCCCTCGTGAAGAACACGAGCGTGGCGACGAGGCCGGCGAGCGACAGCGTGATGGAGACCGCCGGGCCGATCTGCATGGTGCCGACCAGCAGCCCGGCGAGCACCAGGCCGATCGCCAGCTTCCACCACTCCATGTGCGGGATCGCGAGTTGCTCGTCCTGGTTCCGCATCCACACGGCGGCGGCGAGCCCGCCTGCCCCGGTCAGGACGAACAACAGCCACAACGCGAGCCCGCCCAGCGGAAAGCCTGAGAACGAGGGGTAGGAGACCATCCCCGCCAGCGGCACGAGGGGCGGTGCTGCGGCGAGGCCCAGAAGGCTCTCGGTGAGTCCGGCCACCGCCATCGATTGTGCCGCCAGAGGGGGGTCTGAGGGAGGGGGGAGGCTGTCTTCGCGCCCGCCCGAAACGTTCTACATCGGCAAAAATTGACTGGCAACCTCGCTTCCTCCCCGGTGCGAAGCCCTGTTCTTCCGAATCTGCTGCCACCGCAGGCCCTCGGCGGCGGCCGCGCTCATCGTTCCCTAACCGATGTGTGGGACCATGATGGTTTCGAACGTGCCGACGCGTTGCAGGAACGCTCCCGATGACGACCGCCCCCGCCACGGCTCCCCGCCCCCTACATGGTTTCACGCTCGTGGAACTGCTCGTGGTGATCGCGATCATCGGCATTCTGATCGGCATGTTGCTGCCGGCCCTCGGCGTGGCCCGAGAGTCTGCCCGCCGCAGCACCTGCATGAACAACCTCTCGCAGATCGGCAAGGCCTTCATCACCCACGACGCCGACAAGACGCGGCTGCCCGGCTGGAGGAACACGATCGACCGCTACACGGCCGTGATGACCGGGTCGGCCGCGGTGCAGGCCTCCGGCAGCGCGAGCCTGCAGCAGGCGTGCGTCTCGTGGACGGTGCCGATCCTCCCCTTCATGGACCAGAAGGTGATCTTCGACTGGTACGAGACCTATTCGGGCACGTCGGGCGTCGACGACGTCTCCAAGAAGCGGATACCGTCGTATGTCTGCCCATCGGTGTCGTCGGACATGAACAGCGAGTCGCCCCTGTGCTACGCCGTCAACGCCGGGACGGGCGCCGAGGTGATCGACGCCGGCCTGCAGCCCCGGGGCGACGGGCTCTTCTTGGATGCGGCCGGGAACAAATCGACCGACGCGTGGTATGTGTCGGGCACCACGTCTCAGGAATACGCGGCGGCCAGGCTGAGCCTGGCACAGGTGTCGGCTGCGGATGGCGCGACGAGCACGCTGATGCTCGCCGAGCGGTGCGGGATCAGCACCCCCCGAGACGTGTCGTGGGCGGCGAATCCCTTCAGGGCGACGACCAACGCGAACGCCAAGAAGGAAACCCACACCTTCCTGCATCCGCTCGACTTGGCCGGCGGCGTGGCGCCTGACAAGGACTTCCGCACGATCAACCCGACCGAGACGACGCGGCCGTCGGTCAACCCGGTCCCTCCGGGCGGCGACCTGACCGACTGGAAGCTGCGGTATCCGAGTTCACAGCATCGCAACGGCGTCGTGGTGGTCTTCGCCGACGGGCACGGCCGGTTTCTGTCGGAAAAAATCGCCCCCTGGGTCTATTGCCAGATGCTCACCACGAATACCAAGGGCATCTCCCTCCGGGCCGAGAACTGGCAGAAGTACGAAAAGAGCGTCGCCGGCGGTGTGGTGCCCTACATCTTCGACGACGAGGATCTCGACAAGTAGGACAGGCTTCAGCCTGTCATTGTCATCTTTTGTGAGCTTCGAGACAGGCTGAAGCCTGTCCTACGGGATCGCGAGGCGGTGCGGCACCTGGCGCTCGCCGCTGGCAGCCACCGCCCCGCGGTCGCCCGCCTCGTGGTATTCCGCGTCTTGGTTCACGTCCCAGACGTCGTAGACCTGTTCGCCCGCGAGGATGTTCCTGGCCGTGAGCAGGGCCGTCATCATCGCGTGGTCTTGGTTGTTGTATTTGTGCATCCCGTTGCGGCCCACGAGGTGCAGCCCGGGATAGCCCTCCGCGAGCCCGCGGCGGATCGTGGCCACGTGTCGGGCGTAATCGTCGTCGTAGACGGGGTAGGCCTTCGGCTGGCGGACGACGTGGCCGTCGAGCACGTCGCCCTCCTTCGCGAGCCCGAGCTGCACGAGCTCGCGGCCGGCGAGCGCGACGAGGTCGGCGTCGGACATGCTCCAGAGGCCGTCCCCCTCGAAGCAGAAGTATTCGAGGCCGTAGCAGGCGAGGGCAGGATCGGGCACGAGCTCCGGCGACCAGCTGCGGAAGTTTTGCACCCGGCCCACCTTCACGCCCGGCTCGTGGATGTAGATCCAGTTGTCGTCGAACGAGAGCGACGGGCGGACGATCAGGGCCACCGTGAGAAAGTCGCGATACTTGAGTGCGGCCGCGGCGGCGAGCACGCCGGCCGGCGGGGCGGGGGACAGCCCGCGGACCAGTTCGCGGAGCGGAGCCGACGAGACCACGTGCTCGGCCTCGACGGCCTGCCGATCGCCGGATGGATCGAGGTACTCGACCCTCCAGCCCTGGTCGCCCGGTCGTTGCTCGAGGCCCGTGACCCGGCAGCCCATCCGCACCTCGCCGCCGTGCTCGCGGGTTTTCTTCGCGGCGGCCTCCCACATCATGCCGGGGCCCAGCCGCGGATACCGAAATGATCCGATCAGTGTCTTGATCTGCTTGGAGCGGTCTTTCTGCTCGCGCGGCGGAAAGAGCGCGTTCCAAATCGCCGTGGAGAGCGAAAGGCCCTTGATCCGCTGGGCAGCCCAGTCGGCCGAGATCTCCTTGCAGCTCATCCCCCACACCTTTTCGGTGTAGGTCTTGAAAAAGATGCCGAACAGCCGCCGGCCGAACTGGTTGCTCACCCAGTCTTCAAACGACTTCGGGCTCGCCACGGGAAACAAGCGGGCATGTGCATAACTCGCCACGCACCGCGCCGCCTCCACGACCCCGAGGTTCCTGAGCGCCTCGCCTGCCTTGAGCGGATAGGCGTAGAACTTGCCGCCGTAGAGGATCCGTGAACTCCGCGGCCGGACGAGCATGTCGTCGCCGAGCAGTTCCGTCCACAGATCCTCCACCTCCCGCGACTTCGAGAAAAAACGGTGGCCGCCGATGTCGAACCGGAAGCCCTT
>RGVT01000087.1 GCA_010027105.1 Planctomycetia bacterium | reverse complement strand
CGCTCCTTGCAGAAGTCGATGTCGATGTCGGGGGCCTCGCGGCGATTCACGTCGAGGAACCGCTCGAAGAGCAGGTCGTACTCGAGCGGGCAGACGTGCGAGAGGTGGAGCGCGTAGGCCACGAGGGCCCCCACGCCCGAGCCCCGCGCCGCCGCCGGGATGCCCCGCTCGCGGGCATGCCGCACGAAGTCCCAGACGATGAGGAAGTAGCTGGCGAACCCCAGCGTGTCGATCACGCCGAGCTCCCGATCGAGCCGTTCGAGCACCTGCGGATGGAGATCGGCGGCGGCCGGATCGGCGGGCGCGCGGTCCGCCGCCCACCGTTTCGCCACGCCGGCGTAGCGCTCGCGCAGGCCGGCCAGGCAGAGCCGCCGCAGTTCCTCCGACGCCGTGTGGCCCGCCGGCACGTCGAACCCCGGAAAGTGCCGCCTGCCGAGGTCGAGGTCGAGGGCGATCGAGTCGGCGATCTCCTGGCTGCGGGCCGCCGCCCGGGCCACGAAGCCGCGGTCGAGGCCCGGGAACGCCGCGTGCATTTCCTCGGGGCTCTTGAGATAAAACTCGCCCGAATCCATCCGCATCCGCGACGGGTCGTTGCGGAACCGGCCGGTGTTCACGCACAGGAGGATGTCCTGCGCCACCGCGTCCTCGCGGTTGACGTAGTGGCAGTCGCACGTGGCGACCGGCGGGATGCCGAGTTCCCGGGAGATTTCCAACGCCACGCCGGTCACCTGCTCCTGGGCGGCGAGGCCGTTGTCCTGGATCTCGATGAAGTAGCGGTCGCCGAAGAGCCGCTGGAACCACCCGGCCACCTCCCTGGCCTGGGCGAGCGAGCCGGGATCGTCGCGCGAGGCCCCGATGAGCGCGCGGCTGAACTCCCCCGACAGGCACCCCGAGAGGCAGACGATCCCCTCGTGGTGGGCCGCGAGCAGCTCGCGGTCGATCCGCGGCTTGAAGTAGAAGCCCTCGAGGTAGGCCCGCGTGGCCAGCTGCAGGAGGTTGGCGAAGCCGGTGCGATCCCGGGCCAGGAGCGTGAGGTGGTAGCTCGAATCCTTCTGGCTGCCGGCATCCTTCTGGAACCGGCTCCCCGGCGCGATGTAGGCCTCGTAGCCGATGATCGGGTTGACGCCCGCCTTCCTGGCCTCGTCGTAGAACTCGAGGGCCCCGTGCAGGTTGCCGTGGTCGGTGATCGCCAGGGCGCTCATCCCCAGCTCCACCGTCCGGCCGACGAGCCGCTCGATCGAGCTCGCGCCGTCGAGCAGGCTGTAGTGGCTGTGGCAGTGGAGGTGGGCGAAACGCGGTGTGCTCATCCGTGACCTCGGCATCCCGGCGACCGGCGCCACACGAGTGTACCGAAGCCGGGACGTGTCGCGGTCACCCCAGCGTCGGCAGCGACGATTCCAGCGGCCAGGCCACACGGCTGCCCGCGAGGGCGCTGGCGTAGACGGCCGCCACCATCTCCACCGTCGTGCGGCCGGCGTGCATGCCGGTCTCGGGCTCGCGATCCTCGACGATCGCGTCGACGAGATCGGCCACCGCCAGCCGGCCCCAGGCGGCCCGCTCGGCGGCCCGGTCGACGTCGCTCGCCGGCGGCGGGGAGTCGAGCCCGTCCGGCCCGATCGGCCTCCACGGATAGTCCTTCTCGGTCCGCCACAGCGGCGCCTCGCGGAGCCACGCCTGCGGGACGTTGTCGGGCCGGATGTGGATCGCGCCCTTCGTGCCTGCGATCGTGAGGCCGAAGGCGGGCTGCTTCTGCCCGGCGTCGCGCGTGCTCGCGAAGAAGCCGATCGGGCCGTCGGCCAGGCCGAACATCGCGGCGATCGAGTCGCCCGCGATCCGGCCGATCCCCTCGGGGCCGTCGACCGCGTCGGCCGCGGTGATCGGCCGCCCGCCGAGCGTGACGCTCGCCTGGCACCAGGCGGGCGCCCCGCCGAGGTCGACCATCAGGTCGAGGACGTGGCAGCCGAGCACGACGAGGTCTTCGCCGCCGCCGCGGTGATCCTCCTTGCCGCGGGCCCGCAGCTCGAGCACCTTCCCGATCCGGCCGTCTTCGACGAGATCCCGCACCGCCGCGTAGCCCGGTGCGTGACGGTTGACGTACGCGAGGCCGAGTTTGGCCCCGGCCTTGCGGCACGCCGCGATCACCGCGTCGGCCTCGGCCCGCGTGCGTACGAACGGCTTTTCCAGGAACACGCCCTTGGCCCCCGCCTCCACCGCGGCGATCGCCATCTCGGCGTGGCAGTCGACGGCCCGCATGCAGATGGCGACCAGGTCGGGCCGCACGTCGGCGAGCATCCTGCGCCAGTCGCGAAAGCCACGCGACGCGTCGATCGAGTGGCGGGCGACCGCCTTAGCGAGCCCCTCCTCCGATTCGTCGGCGACCGCGACGAGCTCGACGCCCGGCGTGTGTGCGACCAGTTCGTCGATGGCGTGCCCCCAGTCGCCGCGGCCCGTCCGGCCGATCGCCACCGCCCGCATCGCAGCCATGTTCAATGCTCCCGGAATCCGTCCGCGGCTATGATCGTATCGCATGCACCGCGGCCATCCAGACCACCTGCACCGCCCCCACGACCACGGCCGCAGGCACGGCCACGCGCAGGCACGTTCCGCGGGCGCCTTCGACCGCGCGATGGCGATCGGCGTCGGGCTCAACGCGGCCATCGTCGGCCTCGAAATCGCCGCCGGCCTGTTCGCGGGATCGCTCGCGCTTCTGGCCGACGCCGGGCACAACGCCGGCGACATGCTCGGCCTCGTGCTCGCCTGGGGCGCCGACTACCTCGCCCGCCGCCCGCCCACGCAACGCTACACCTGGGGCTTCCGCCGCTCCACGATCTACGCCGCGCTCGCCAATGCGGTGCTGCTGCTCACGGCCTGTGGCGCGATCCTCTGGGAGGCCTGCCGGCGGCTCCGAACGCCGGAACCGGTGGCCGGAGCCACCGTCATCGCGGTGGCCGCGGCGGGCGTCGCGCTCAACACGCTCACGGCGCTGCTTTTCATGCGCGGTGCGCGGGACGACGTCAACGTCCGCGGCGCCTTCCTCCACATGGCCGCCGACGCCGCCGTGTCGGGCGGGGTGGTCGTCGCGGGCGTCGCCATCCTCCTCACCGGCCGCACCTGGATCGACCCGGCCGTGAGCATCGCGATCACGCTGGCGATCGTGGCGGGCACGTGGGGCCTGTTCCGCGAGAGCGTCGACCTCGCGCTCGACGCCGTCCCCCGCGGCATCGACCCGGCGGCGGTCACCGACGCGCTCGCGTCGATCCCGGGCGTCGCGGAGGTGCACGATCTCCACGTGTGGAGCGCGAGCACGTCGGAGATCTCGCTCACGGCCCACCTCGTGGTGCCCGACTCGGCCGACCACGAGCGCGTGCTGGCCGCGGCCTCGGATGGGATGCGGTCACGATTCGGGATCGGCCACACCACGATCCAACTCGAACGCGCCGCCGCCGGCGCGGCCTGCGCCCAGCGGCCAGCGGAGACGCTCTGAGGTCGCCGCACGTCTACGGCGAGTCGACCTCGAAGGCCCGGTCCATGAGCCGCGGATCGCCGGTCTTCAGGCCGTAGAGGAACCAGCGCACCCGCTGCTCGCTCGAGCCGTGCGTGAAGGCGTCGGGCACGACGTAGCCCTGCGTCTTCTTCATGATCCGGTCGTCGCCGATCGCGGCGGCGGCGTTGACGGCCTCGCGGATGTCGTCCTCGTCGACGGTGCCGGCGAAGCGGGCCACGTGGTGGGCCCAGACACCGGCGAGGAAGTCGGCCTGCAGCTCCATCCGCACGGAGAGCTTGTTGTAGTCGCGTTCCGAGAGGCGGGCCCGCATCGACTGCACCTTGTCGGAGATGCCGAGCTGGTTCTGCACGTGGTGGCCGATCTCGTGGGCGATCACGTAGGCCTGCGCGAAGTCGCCGGGGGCGCCGAAGCGGCGCTTGAGTTCGTCGTAGAAGGCGAGGTCGATGTAGACCTTGCGGTCGAGCGGGCAGTAAAAGGGGCCGGCGGCGGCGCTCGCGAATCCGCAGGCGCTGCGGACCTGGCCGGTGAAGAGCACGAGCGTGGGCGCGGCGTAGCGGCCGTCGAACGCCTGCGGGAAGAGCCTGCCCCACACGTCCTCGTTGTCGGCGAGGACGACCCGCACGAACTGCGAGAGTTCGTCGTTCTGCGCCTGGGCGGGGGCCTGCCGCGGGGCGGGGCCGGCCATCTCAGGCGCCATCCTCGCGACCTGCATCGGGTCGACCACGCCCAGGAACATGAGCACGACCATGAGCAGGAGCGTGAGCAGCCCCCCGCCCACGACCATGGGGGCGGCGGACTGGCTGCGGCGATCCTCGACGTTCTTGCTCTGACGGCGGCCTTCCCAACGCATGGCGCGAGATACTCCGGGGCTGGAAACGGCTCATCCGCTTCGCGACCGCACTGTAGCAGGATGCATGCGCCGTTTCACGCGGCCCGCAGGCTGCCGGGTCACTCCGGCAGCGGGCGGCCCTTCGTCTCGGGCAGGAACGGGAGCACGGCGAGGCCGAGCAGGAACGCGGCGCACATCGCGATCCCCGCCGGCCGCATCGGCTGGGCCATCCACGCCGGGCTCGTGATGCCGGCGAAGACCGCGCTCGTCAGATAGCCGAGCAGGAACGGGCCGCTCGCGGCCACGAACCGCCCGACGTTGTAGCAGAAGCTCGTGCCGGTGCTGCGCAGCCGCGTGGGAAAGAGCTCGGGAAAGTAGATCGCGTAGCCGGCGAAGAGCGAGAGCTGGCAGAAGCCCATGATCGGCAGCATCCACCAGATGTCGCTCGGGTCGTCGAGAAACCGGAACACGAACGCCGTCGCCACGAGCGCCGAGAGGAGGGCGGCCGCGAAGAAGGTCCGGCGGCCGAACCGCTGGCAGATGCGGGCGGCGAGCATCATGCTCACGAACGCCCCCACCTGGGTCATCATCATCGCGATCGCCTGCCAGCGCTGCAGCCGCGCCTCGAGTTCGGGGCCCGAGAGTCCCTCCGCCTTGAACGTCACGGTGAACACGCTGCGCACGAGGTCGGTCGAGAAGACGCCGATGCCCCACAGGCCGATCACGCCGGAGCAGGCCAGCAGCATTCCCAGCAGGGCGTTCTTCCGCCAGCGCGGGTCGGCGAACAGGGCGCCGTACCCGCCGAGCGGCACGCCGGTCGTCGCGGCCTGCCGCTTCATCTCCTGCCACTTTTCCGGCTCCTTGAGGCCGGCCCGGATCACGAGGGCGAGCAGGGCGGGCAGCGCTCCGATCACGAACTTCCAGCGCCACGGCTCCCAGCCGGCGAGCTTCGTGGACTCCGCGCGCAGGAGCATCTCGGCGAGCGCGAGCCCGATCGCCCCCGCGCCGAAGTTGCCGACGGCGGAGAGCGCCTGCAGGAGCCCCAGCGCGTGGGTCCTCGCCCGCTCCGGCATCACCTCGGCCACGAGCGCCACGCCCACCGCGAACTCGCCCCCCACGCCGAGCCCGGTGATGAACCGGTAGAACGCGAAGTCCCAGAATCCCCGCGACAGCGCCGAGAGACCCGTGCAGATCGAATAGATGACAATCGTGATCATCATCGTCTTGGCGCGGCCCAGCCGGTCGCCGACGACGCCGAAGATCAGGCCGCCGGTCGCCCAGCCGGCCATGAAGATGCACGTGGCCAGGCCGCCGTAGAAGCTGACGTCCTTCGGGTCGGCCGCCGTGCCCGCGGCGGACAGGAGCGTCTCCATCGCCGGCTTGCGGGCGAGATTGAACAGCTGCTGGTCGAGGCAGTCGAAGAGCCAGCCGAGGGCGGCCACCGCGAGCACGAACCAGTGGTAGCGGGTCATCCCCTCGTGCCACGGGCCGTCATCCGGCCCGCTCGACGCGCCACGCGATTCGAAGTGCGGCAGATCGCCCATCGCCGTCCCCTGCGTCACACGCCCAGCGTTTCCTCGACCCGCCGCATGTGGGCGATGCTTTCGCGGGCGAGCCGTTCCGGACCGGGAGCATAGTCGAACACCTCGACGCTCACCCAGCCCGCGTAGTGGACCCCGGCCAGGGCGCGAAAAATCGGCCCGAAGTCGACCGCCCCGAATCCGGGGCCCTGGAGGTTGACGTCGTTGGCGTGGAAGTGCTCGAGGTGGGCCGCGCTCGCCAGGATGATCTCCGGGATCGGCGTCGGCTCGCTCGCCATCGCCTTGACGTCGAGATGGAGTCGCACGTGCGGCGAGCCGATCCGCTCGACGAGCCGGCACGTCTCCGCGGCCGTGGTGAGTACGTCGGTCTCCACCGGGGAGAGCGGCTCGAGGGCCACCACGGTGTCGGTGCCCTCGAGCGCGGGAAGCAGCCGCGTGAACACCTCGCGGACGTGGTCGATGGCCTCCTGCGGCGTCAGGCCCGGCAGGAGGCTGCGCTGCGTCGGCGACCCGAAGACGAGCACGCGGCCGCCGAGGTCGTGGCACAGCCGGGCGAGGTCTGCCAGATATCCGACCGTGCGGTCGCGGACGACTGGATCGGGATGGGCCACGTGGAAGCCCTCGGTCTTCGCCAGCAGCCAGTGCAGGCCGACGCACTCGAGCCCGGCCCGGGCGATCGTGCGCCTGAGGTCGCCGCGGGCGGCCGCCGAGAGCTCGCCGGCGAGCGGCGCGAGCGTGAACGGCGCGATCTCGATGCCGCCGTAGCCGCACTCAGCCGCGAAGTCGCAGGCCTTCGCGAACGGCCGGTCGCCGAACGTCTCGTTGCAGATCGCGTAGCGCATCAGGCGACCTTGGCGGAGCGGCCCGTGCGGGCCGAGCGGTAGCAGGCCTCGATGATCGCCACCGCCTTGCGCCCCTCGTGGCCGTCGAGCGCGGGCCGCCCGCCGGCCCGGAGGGCGTCGATGAAGGCCGCGAAGTTGCGGGTGTGGCAGGAATAGTTGATCGCCAGCGGGTCGGCGGCGCCTCCGCTCGTGCCGCTCGTGGCGTTGAATCGGGCCCGCGTCGCCTCGTCGGCGGCCGTCTCGGCGCGAAACCGCCACGTCGTCAGCTGCTCCTCGAGGATCTCCGCCGTGCCGTCGCGGCCGCCGAAGAGGAACCTGCGGAGCAGGCCGGGGTAGAGGCTCGTGGCGGCGAGCAGCTGGCCGAGGCCGCCGTTCTTCAGCCGCAGAATCGCGACGCAGGTGTCCTCCACCTCGAGCCGCTCGGCGTCGTGGGCCCGCACGGCGGTGAGGGCCGTCACGCTCTCGACAGGGTTCTCCCCGGGCGCGAGCCCCGGCATCGTCGCCCCGGCGATCCACTGCAGGGCGTCGACCCCGTGGATCGACTGGTTCATGAGCGCGCCGCCGCCGTCGAGGGCCTTCGTGCCCTGCCAGCGGCCGGGACCGTAGTAGGCGTCGTCGCGCCACCAGGGCACGTAGCTCGCGGCCACGGCGAGGCTCCCGAACCGGCCCGCCGCCGCCGCCTCGTGGACCGCGGCCACCACGGGATTGAACCGCTGCGGAAAGATCGCCCCCAGAGTCACACCCGCCTTGTCGACCGCCGCGAGCATCCGGTCGATGCGGGGGAGCGTGATCTCGAGCGGCTTCTCGCAGATCACGTGCACGCCGCGGCGGGCGGCGGCGAGCACCGCCTCGAGGTGCGCCCCCGACGGCGTGGCCACGGTCACGAAGTCGGGCGTTTCGCGCCGCAGCATCCGCGCGGCGTCGGCGTGCCAGGCGCAGCCGAACTCCGTCGCGAAGGCCCGCCCCTTCTCCTCCGTCCGGCACGTGGCCGCGACGAGTTCCACGCCCGGAATGTCGGCGAGCGCCCGCGCGTGCATCCGGGCGATCGCGCCGATGCCGATGATTGCCGCCCGCATGCCGTCTCTCGCCTTCCCGCCGGAGCGCGAGAGCCTAGCAGGTCACTTCCACCGATAGAAATGGTCGAAGCAGCGGTCGTGGAGACGGTGGTACCAGGCGAACGGGCCGGTGTGGGGCGTGCCCGTGCGGGGTGCGCAGGGGCCGCGGTAGATCGGCCCCCCCGAGGGGCAGCCGGGCACGCCGACCAGGTCGAAGGGCTGCGGCGGCTCGCTCGGGTGGCAGGGGGGGGGCGGCACGCAGGGGGACAGCGCCCGCGGCTCGCACGGACGGTGCAGAGGCTCGACCGGGGCGTACCAGTCGAAGGGCGAGTCGCTGCGGCCGGGCAGGAGCGTCGCGAGCGCCTCGAGCGCGTCCTCGCCGGTGGTCTCGGGCCGGATCGCCGGCGTGCCCCGGAGCGGATCGGGCGGTGTGTCGGCCGACACGAGCGCGATCACGCGCGGCACCCTGCGCGGAACGGTGGTCGGCAGGGCCGTCGGCGGCACGTTCCCGAGCGGCGCCGGTTCGGCGGCGGGGGACGAACCGGCGGCGCCCACGAGCCCGAGGCAGGCGAACCAGACCGACCACCGGGGTATCATGTTGCGGCCCTCCGGGAGAACCAATCGGCTGCCGTCGGCCGACCGCTGGAGTGCCCCCGAACGCCGGCCGCGGCCCGGCTGGCAAGCGGCGCAGGTTCGGCTTTCTGGGGCAGTCCAGGGCGTGCCGGCGCCGTGACCGGCGCCCGCAGGGTCGACCACGAACACCCGGATCACCGCCGCCATGCAGGTTTCCGATCCGGCCGGCGCACGCGAACCCCCGGGCCCGCCTCTGATCGCCGCGCTCGCCGCCGCGGACAGGCGGCTGGTCGTCGTCGCGACCGGGGGCGGATCCCGAGGCCTTTCCGACCTCTGCACCACGCCGGGTTCGACGGCCGTCGTGCTCGAGGGCCTTGTCCCGTCCGCCCGCGAGGCGGTCGACCGGCTGCTCGGCGGCCGGCAGGAGGCCTACTGCTCGCCGCGGACCGCGCGGCGGCTGGCGATCACGGCCTGGCAGCGGTGCCTGGCATGCGGCGCGGCGGCCGAGAGCGCGATCGGGGCCGCCGTCGTGGCGAGTCTGCGGACCGTCGCGGCGAAGCGCGGCCCGCATCGGGTGATCGTCGCGGTGCAGACGCTCGGCTCCACGGCCACGGCCACGCTCGAGCTCGAGAAGGGCGCCCGCAGCCGCGGCGAGGAGGAGGACGTGGCGGCCGGTTTGCTCCTGGGGCAGATCAGGGCGGCCGTTTCCCCTGATGCCGCGGCGGCGGTGATCCCGGGCCTCGA
>RGVT01000086.1 GCA_010027105.1 Planctomycetia bacterium | reverse complement strand
ACACGCTGGTGCTGAGGTTGAACCCTGTTCCTGAACCCTCATATCCCCTGGTACAGGAAATCCAACCCGGTCACGTCCCTTTCGATCCACTGGCACCCGCGCTGTCACGGCGATGCGCGAGGAGGTGATCGGCCTCGCGTCGCGTGATCAAGCCGCGTTTTACAGCAGTAGACACCGCGTTTCTGAACTGTTCTGTCGGCATTGAGTGGTCGCTCGCAAGGTCCCTCAGCGTCTTGAGTGGTGTCGTCACCGCAATCGCATCAAAAGGCTGGGTGGCAGCGGGTTCAACAATGCCTTTATGCAGCAGGCAGGCTCGGGGTCGACGTTTGCGAAATCCCGGCGGTACTGTCAGGTGGATAGTCGTTGGTATGAGTTCTGCAAGGTCATGTAGTGCGAGTGCCGTCTGGTGAGAAATGACCGCCTGAGGTCGATCGTCGCGTCCACGGCTCCAAAGCCATAGACGCACAAGGTCGTCATGATCGGAGAGCGGCAGCGTTGGGATGCGATAGAGCCCGTGGCCGGCCCGCTCAAAGTTGCCTGCGCGAATGTGGTAACTGAGGTGCGACGCGGCATAGCCGGCGCTCTCGGCTTGGCGAGCCGTGAAGTAGCCTCCCTGCGAAGTAGCGACCTCCGTCAGGTGCCGTAGAGCGGCTTTGGTGTCGCGATATCGCAATGCATAAACCTTCAAATGATTTGAATGTATATGCGCAGGCCGTCGATTGCAAGGAAAATGCTTCGCTACGAAATAGTGCTTCGCCAGAGGGGCGTAAATCGGACGAGTTTTGCTGCCGACGGGCCTGTCCGACGAGTTCGGCGGCGGGCCGCCCGAATCCTTGATCTGGGCGGCCGCCCCCTGTGTTGTCAGATGACTACGCCGCATCTCCTCGTGGCCCTCGCGATTGCCGTGCCGCGGCTCGGCGGTCGTAGTCGAGCGAAACCACGATTTCGGGCCGCGCAGAAGTCGCCCGGCCCGGCCGCCCCGGGATGATCCAACCGTCACGCATCAGGTACTCCCAAACACTGACCGATGGATCATCGGATTCCGCCCCACTCCCGCGGCGGATGGCCGCTAGAGCGGGAACGGCATCGATCGTGAACCGGGCCACCATCTCCGGACTCCGCTTGCCCTCCACCGGTCGGGCCTCGAGGACGACATCGCCGACCAAACCCTTGAGGACCGGGGCGGCCTTGCCAACGTCCGACTGCAGGAGATCCCGCAGTCGGAGCAGTTCCGCCAGCACCTCCTTCTCCTTTACACGGGTGACCGGCGGCCGCTGATTCCGCCGGCGTTCCTCGACCAGCTGCTCTCGCAACTGGTCGAGATCAGCCTGCATCTCGGCTACTTTCCGGATCACCGATTTGATCGCCGCGTCGCCCTCCATGCCCTCGAGGTTCGCCGTGATGCGGGCGATCTGCCGTTCCCGCTTGGCGATCTCCTGCTCGAGCTTCTTGGTCGAACCCTGCGGCCGGCGGGCCGCCGCTTCGAGCAGGAGGTTCACCTCCGCCGTGAGCGCGGCGGTGAACTCCTCCGTGAAGAGCGTCGCCGACACGGCCTTGAGCACCGCCTCGTCGATGAGCCGAGCACTCTTGTAGCCCCGGTTCTGGCATCCGTGGATACCGTAGAGAGCGGACGCACAGAAGAAGCTCTGATACTTGCCCGCCGAGCGGCCGAGGCACATCGGCTCGCCACATCCGCCGCAGACAGGGCGGATCAGCACCCGGGGATACACGTCGGCTCGTCGCTTCCGCTTGGTCTCGTCGGTCGCGGCTCGACCGAAGGACGAAGCCGCGCGGTCGAGACGACGCTTCACTGCGTCGCCCAGTTCGTCGGTCAGGATTCGTAGGTGAGGTGACTCACGCCGCAGCCAGTTCTCCGGCTTGATCTTCTCGGTACGGATCTTCCCGGTCCGACGGTCTCGGATCTGCCGGCTCTTTCGAAAGACCTCGATGCCCACGAGCCGCTCGCGGCGGTAGAGCTTGCGGACGTTCTCATCGGCCCACGTCTTCCGGCCGCCGACGTTGTTCTCATTGAAGAACCGAGCCACCTCGATGGGGCTCTTGCCTTCGTAGGCGATCATCTCGGCGCCCCGCACGATCCACGCAGCCGCCTCCGGGTCGATCTCGGCCCGCTTTTCCAACTTGTCCTTGTCCTTCCGGGTGTAGACGTCGTTCCCGTTCGCGTCCTTCACGGTCACCATCCGGTAACCGAACCCGGGCGGCTGGATGTTCTCGCCCCGTAGGAAGGCGTCGTCCATGCCGCGCCGTACCTTCGCCCGCAGGTCTTGGATGAACGCGGCGTGATACGACGACGAGATCGGCAGCAGGAGCGTGGCCTGCGGGTTCGCGATATCGAACCCGTCGCTGGCACCGACGAGCCGGACGCCCATGTCGGTCGCTAGCTCGCCCGTCTTGAGCGACTCGATCGTGTTGCGGCTCAGCCGCGACAGGTCATCGACGATGAACCACGTGATGCCGAGGGCGTCGCTCTGCTCCAGCAGCATCTTCGCGACGGTATAGCCACGGCGGCAGGCGATCGTGCCGCTCACGGCCGCGTCGGCGCACACGTATTCCCACGGGACGAACACCCCTTCCCGCTGGGCCTTGGTGAGTACGTTGAGCAGCTGCTGGTCGAGCGATCGATGGTTGGAGCCCTCGTCGCTGAACCGGGTGTAGCCGATCCCGAGGGCGTCCCAGACCTTCGGCAGGCCGGTGGTCTGAAAGCGGTCGAT
Organism: Planctomycetia bacterium; assembly: GCA_010027105.1. Taxonomy (GTDB): domain Bacteria; phylum Planctomycetota; class Planctomycetia; order Pirellulales; family UBA1268; genus RGVT01. The sequence goes on along the minus strand of RGVT01000086.1, from coordinate 6,450 downwards.
CGTCTGCCGACGGAACCGCCGCTCGAAGGCGTCGGCCATCGCCTCGAGCACGGCGTCGGTAGGCTCGGGCACCGCCGCGGTGCCGGCCAACTGCGGCCAGAGCCGCGATTGGATCTCGAGATAGCTGCGGGCAAGGCCCAGCAGGTCCTTCCGGTCCGGAAGGCCGAAGTCGTCGGCCTGCACGCGGCCGCGGCCGTGACCGTTCAGGAGATGCGAATGAAGGGAATCATCAAACGAGAAACTGCCGGCTCCGCCGGCGGGAGACATGGTGTCCATGATGGTGACTTTCACGGGGCGAACGTTTGGTTCGCCTCCCGCGAAGGCCGACGGTCCGAGACCATGCGACAGGCCGGGGGCCCGTCACTTGATCGTTCGTCCGGCCTCCCCCTGCACCAACAACTTCAGCACGTCTTCCCCGTCGAATTCGACGTATTCCGGGAAGATGGCCAGCGTGGCGATGTCGAGGGAGTACCGGTTATCCTTTGGGCGTGGGCAGTCGCCCCGATTGACCCTGGATGCTCGCCGTCGGGGCGGCCGTCAAGGAGCCAGCCGCTCGACGCTCCAGCCGCCGGCGTCGCGGCGAAAGCAGAGGCGGTCATGGAGGCGGCTCGGCCGCCCCTGCCAAAACTCGATCCGCTCCGGCACGAGCCGGAACCCGCCCCAGTGCCCCGGCCGCGGAATCGCGGCGTCGTCGGGGTGCTCGGCCCGGAAGCGGGCGACGAGCGCCTCGAGCGCGGCCCGGTCGGGAATCACCTCGCTCTGCGGCGAACTCCAGGCGCCGATCCGCGACGCGCTCGGCCGGCTCTGGAAATAGGCGTCGGATTCGGCGGCCGTCGTCCGCTCCACCCTGCCCTCGATCCGCACCTGCCGCTCGAGGGCGGCCCAGTGAAACGCGAGCGCGGCACGGGGATTGGCGGCGAGGTCCCGCCCCTTGCGGCTCTCGTAGTTCGTGAAGAAGCAAAATCCGCGGGCGTCGAAGCCGCGCAGGAGTACGACGCGGGCCGACGGGCGGCCGTCGGGCGTGGCCGTGGCGAGCGTCATCGCCTCCGGCTCCGGCACGCCGGCCGCGACCGCCGCATCGTACCAGGCGGCGAACTGCCGGATCGGGTCGCGGTCGACGGTCACCTCGTCGAGCGTGCCCTGCTCATAGTCCTTGCGGGCGTGGGTGGTTCGGGGCTCCATGTCGGCCTGGGATTGATCCAGCCCGGGGGATGCGAGCGGCTCGGCCGGGGCCCTCCGGACTGGAAGGCCCCGGCTCGGAAGAAGCCGCTTCAACCGCGAAGATCTCGTCAGCCGGCGTTGCAGCAGGGCTCGGCCGAGCAGGCGGGCTCCTCGCAGCAGCTGGTGCAGCTGTCGGCGCTGTGGCTGGCCTTGCGGCTCGAGAGCCACCCACGCAGACGGCCGCGGCGCCTGGGCGCGGCGTCACAGCACGCCGGCTCGGCTGCACAGCACGCCGGCTCGGCTGCACAGCAGGCCGGTTCGGCTGCGGCACAGGCCGGTTCGGCTGCGCAGCAGGCGGGTTCGGCGGCGGCACACGCCGGCTCGGTGGCGCAGTCGCAGCTGGAACGTCCGCGACGCAGACCGCCGGCGGCCGAGGCCGAGTCGGCCATCACGAGGCCGACGACCAGCACGAGGAACATCGAAACAACGGGGAACCGCTTCATGAGAATCTCCTTCTGGGGAACCGGACCGAATCGCACGACGTCCGAATCGTGAGGCGATTCGGTCTGCCGCTGCCCGCGGGACGCCCACGGGCCTCGTCATGGGCGGCACGGTAGCGAGCGGCGCGAAATTGCGCGAAGTGGAAAAATCGTGCCGGCGGAAAATCCCGCGGAAAACGGCTTTTGGGGGCGCCGGAGCGCGTCCGGGAGCCTGTGCCGTCGGGCCCGCATCCGGCCGGCGGCACTCCGGTCACTTCGACAAAAACCGGCTCACCGCGGCGAGCAGCGGGCCGGGGGCGTCGGCGTGCACCCAGTGCCCGGCGTCGGCGACGACCTCGAACTCGGCCGCGGGAAACAGCCGCCCGATCGGGGCCGCATGCTCGGGCCGCAGGTAGCCCGAACGGCCGCCGGCGACGAACAGCGTCGGGCCACCAAAGGGCCTCCCCGGCGGCGGGTCGGGAAAGCCGACGATGTCGGCCGCGTGCCGCTCGAGCGCTTCGAGGTTGACCGCCCACGACAGGCCGCCGGGGCCGCTCTTCACGTTGTGGACGAGGAACGCGCGGACCGCGGCGTCGGGCACCGCCGGAGCGAGGGCGGCTTCGACGTCGGACCTGCGCGAGAACGCGGCCAGCGGGAGCGACCGCAGGGCCCGCAGGTGCTCGATCACGGTGCCGCCCGAGGGGGCGGGCGGGATGTCGACCACCACCAGGCGGGCGACGAGCTCGGGCGCGGCGAGGGCGAGCGTCATCGCCGTCTTGCCCCCCATGCTGTGGCCGAGGACGTCGGCCGAACCGCCAGCATGCGTACGGATCAAGGCGGCGACGTCCTCGGCCAGGGCCGGGTAGTCGTGCCGCGGATCCCACGGGCTCTCGCCGTGGTTGCGGAGGTCGGCGCACAGCACGCGGCGGTCCGCGGCCAGCGACCTGGCGATCGTGGCCCAGTTGCGCTTCCAGCCGAAGAGTCCGTGGAGGACGACGAGCGGCCTCCCCGACCCTGACTCCGTGAACGACAGTTCGACGGGCATGCCTGCCGCGGCCCGGGTCACGCCCGGGCCGGATCCTCGGCCCGCAGGGCCTCGAGCGGCGCCACGATCTCGTCGACCCGGTCGTTGAACAGGTCGCCGATGAGCAGATCGGTGACGTGACCCTTGAGGTGCGGATGCTTCTTGACGAACCGGCCGAAGTTGAAGCCTTCGTAGAACTCGCACACGAGCCTGCGCATCCGCTCCATCCCGCGGACGTACTCGGGGCCCCAGGCGCCGAGCCGCGCGGCCGACGTGTCGCCCGCGGCGAGCGCCGCCACGATGGCGTCGGCCGCGAGTTCACCACTTTTCAGGGCGAGCAGAATCCCCGACGAATACAGCGGGTCGAGGAACCCGAAGGCGTCGCCCACGAGCACCCAGCCGTCGCCCGCGACGTCGCGGGAGCGATACGAATACTCCTTCGCCACGCGGATCGGCGCCGCCCGCTCGGCCGCCGCGATCCTCGACTGCAGCCCCGGACAGCGGGCCGCCTCCTCGAAGTAGATCGCCTCGGGATCCTTCGTGTCGCGGTCCTTGAACAGATAGTCGTAGCCCGCCACCACGCCCACGCTCACGGTGCCGTCGTGGAGCGGGATGTACCAGAACCAGCCCTGCTTTCGGTCGAGCTGCAGCACGAGCGTCGCCCCCGCGTCGCGGCCGGTGCCGCGGGCGGCGTTCTTCCAGTAGGTCCAGATCGCCGCCTTCTTGAGGACGGGGTCCCAGTCGCGGAGACCCAGGCGGCTCATGATCATCGCCCCCTGGCCGCTGGCGTCGACGACGACGTCGGCCGCCACGGTGCGCACGACGCCCGCCTCGTCCTCCACCCGCACGCCCGTCGCCCGCCGCCCCTCGAAGAGCACCTCGAGCACCCGGGTGCCCTCGTGCACGTCGACTCCGTGCCGGGCGGCGTTCCGCAGCATCATCTCGTCGAACTCGCTCCGCACCACCTGCCAGGTGCGCGAACTCTCCTGCGGCTTGTGGTCGGCGAAGTAGAAGGGCTCCGAGAGCAGCCCCTTCTCGTTCACGAACTGCACGGAGTGCTTTTCGACGAACCGGCTCGACCGCATGGCGTCGAGCATGCCCAGCCGCTCGAGCACCCAGAACGTCTCGGGAATCAGCGACTCGCCGATGTGGAACCGCGGGAACCGCTCGCGCTCGAAGAGCGCGACCCGCCGGCCCTGCCGGGCCACGAGCGTGGCCGTGGTGGCGCCGGCGGGGCCACCCCCGACGACGACCACCTCCGTCGAATCCGCGACCGCGGTCACCATGGCGCGAGCCCTCCTGCCCCTCAGTGATAGCCGGCCGGAGGGTCACAGACCAGCCCGCCGGCTAGCCGATCCTCCGCCGGAGGACGACCAGCGGGTCGGCCGCGTCGCGGACGTGCCCCATGCTCAGCGGTTTGGCCAGGAGGAGGCCCGCCACGAACCCGGCAACGTGGGCCGAGTAGGCCACCCCGCCCCCGCCGCCGCTGGAATCGAACACCCCGCTCACCACCTGGAACAGGAACCAGATCCCGACGGCCACGTAGCCCGGCACGTCGACCATCATCCTCAGCAGGATCACGCTCACCCGGCGGTTGGGGTGGAGCACGAGGTAGGCCCCGAGCACCCCCGAGATCGCCCCCGAGGCCCCGAGGCAGGGGGTGAGGGCGGCCTCGCCGGTGGCGTTGAACGCCACGAAGGCCAGCGACGCCAGGATCCCCGTGGCGAGATAGAAGAGGAGGTATTTGAGGTGCCCCATGTCGTCCTCGACGTTGTCGCCGAAGATCCACAGGAACCACATGTTCCCGGCCAGGTGCATGACGCTGCCGTGCATGAAGATGGCGGTGAAGAGCGTCAGCCACACGGGGATCGGAGTGGGCCTGAGCCCGGGCACCGGAACCTCCATCACCCGCCCCTGGACGGCGATCTCCCGCACCGCCGGCTCCGTGACGACGTCGCGGCCGGAGAGGATCTCGGCCGGCACCTGGCAGTAGGCCAGCGTGAAATCCTCGTCGGCCCCCAGCTTCTGCAGCACGACGAACACGAACACGTTCGCCGCGAGGATTGCGATCGTGACCAGCGGAAACGACCGCCGGTCGGAGTTGTCGTCGCCGACGGGAAAAACCATGGATGCGAACGTCCCTCGAAGCGGAGTACCAACTGTCCGTTCGTATGACCGGGTCCGGTTGTACAACGCTGTCGAGCGATTTGCGAATCAGCCCCGTGAAATCGCGAGCCGGTCGTTGACCGACTTCGATAATTCGATCGCCGGACGGGGAACGAAGCGCTCGCGACGCGAACCGTTCGACGACACCACGTCGACCACGGTCGACCGCCGAGGGGACGGCCGACCGGGTGGGGCAAGGCCGACGGCAGCCGAAAGGCCGCCATCATGGTTCGCTCAGTCTCCCGCAGGGGGCGGCACGCCGGCCTGCTGTCGATCGAGAATCTCGAGCCCCGCCTGCCGATGTCCGCGGACGTGGCGCCGGCCGCGGCGGAGAGCCTGCGGCAGATCAGCTGGAACGACCGCAGCGTCGATGTGTTCGGTGATTCGTGGGTAGCGCACGTGGCCGATCGCGCCGCCTCGCTCGCCGATCTTCGGCTCCCGGTCGCGTGGCGCGGCCGAGCGCTCGGCGACGGGTTCTTCTCGCTCGTGGCACCCGGCGCGGCCGCGGGAGACGTCACGGCCTGGGCCGGCCGCACCCGGGGCGTGACGACCGTCGAACCCGACTTCGCCATCGCACCGACCGCACTGCCCGCCGATCCCTCGTTCGATCGCCTGTGGGGGCTGCGCAACGTGGGCCAGTCGGGGGGCGTGGCCGGCGTCGACATCCACGCGGAGGCGGCCTGGAACAGGACCACGGGCTCGCGCGGCGTGGTGGTCGCCGTGATCGACACCGGGGTCGATTACACGCACCAGGACCTCGCCGCGAACATCTGGACGAACCCGCGCGAGACCGCCGGCGACGGCATCGACAACGACGGCGACGGCTTCGTCGACGACGTGCACGGCTGGAACTTCGTCGCCAACAACGGCAACTGCATGGACGACAACAGCCACGGCACGCACGTGGCCGGCACGATCGGGGCGGTGGGCAACAACGGGGTCGGCGTGACGGGCGTGAACTGGCAGGTCTCGATCATGCCGCTCAAGTTCCTCGACAGGTCGGGCAGCGGATCCACGAGCAACGCGATCGCGGCGGTCAACTACGCCACGCACATGCGGCGCGACTGCGGCGTGAACATCGTGGCGGCCAACGCCAGCTGGGGCGGGGGCGGCTACTCGACGCTCCTGCGCGACGCGATCGATGCCGCGGGCCGCTCCGGGATCCTGTTCGTGGCCGCCGCGGGCAATAGCGCCGCCAACACCGACGTGACGCCCCAGTACCCCTCGGCCTACCCCGGCACGTCGATCATCTCCGTGGCCGCCACCACCCGCGACGGCTCGCTCGCGAGCTTTTCCAACTACGGTGTCACGAGCGTCGACGTGGCGGCACCCGGCTCCGGCATCTACTCGACCGTGCCGGGCAACGCCTATGCGACCTACAGCGGCACGTCGATGGCCGCGCCGCACGTGACGGGCACCGTGGCCCTGCTGGCCGCGGCGTATCCCGGGGCGAACGTCGCCCAGATCCGTGCGGCGATCCTCACCGGAGTGACGCCGCTACCGGGCCTCGCCGGCCGCGTGGCCAGTGGCGGCCTGCTCGACGCGGCCGGCGAGGCCCGGTAGCGGCGTCACTCCGGTGAGGATCGCCGCACGGATCTGGGCGACGTTCGCCCCGGGATA